>JBDLTN010000029.1:0-14277 GCA_039805785.1 Pseudomonadota bacterium
ATTTTCGTAGGTTATCAAAAGATTATGAAATAACGACTTCTTCGGCTGAAAATTACGTCATTATCGCTCATTTTTTTGGACTTCTTAAACGGATAAAATAGCATGAAGACGGGTTCTTAGATAAAGGATAAGGAATGAATTTTTCTGCCAATACCTTAATTGATTTTTCAACAGTATGATAATCAATATTATCTATGTAGACCCATTTACAACAGACAAGAAGATCTGGAATATTTACTATACAATTTTTGATGTAGTCTTGATCAAGCAATGTTCTTTTTAAAACAGCGGCAATTTGAGGAATGTCCTTTGTTTGCGCGATTGTTAATGGTATAAGAATTTCTTGAATGGCATATTGGTTAAGCTCATTATCGTTGCTTAAACTAACCCATTTAATCGTACTGTTACCAATATCCAAACCTATTGTTGTATCAGTTTTTTGGGTACTTTTAAATCTATCCTTGAAAAAATACATATGCTGGCAATTATAAATACGATTCTAAAACTTAATCTTTCTTTTATTATGCATGCAAATAATATGATGTCAATTATTTAATGCATAAAATAACTAAATAGAATTGGAGTCCTTTTAAATGCTATGACGACAAAAATTTATCCTAACTTCATTTAATTAAAATAATAGTGTACAAAGACCTTATTGCGCACTATTTTTATTAAAACCGCTGTTTAAGAGATAAGCCAGTTACGTTATGATAGAGCCCAGCTAATCAACTGCTTTCATTATGAAACGATCGAATCATTTTCTCCGTAATTTTTTTTTCATGGTCTTAAGCCTTTTTATCACGCTTTTGTTAGCTGGCAGTCTGCTTTATATTTATCTTGATAAACAACTACCTGACGTTGAAGAACTAAAGTCAGTGCAACTTCCCATTCCGATGCGAATTTACACCATTGATGGACAACCTATTGCTGAATTTGGAGAATTACACAGAAATCTTGTTCGATTAAATGAAGTCCCTAATTTAATGGTCAAAGCTTTCTTAGCAACCGAAGATCAACGCTTTTTAGAGCATCATGGCGTTGATTTTTATGGATTATTACGTGCAGCGGGTGAAGTATTGCTTACCGGAAGTAAAGTACAGGGAGGCAGTACGATTACTATGCAAGTTGCACGCAATTTTTACCTATCACGAGAAAAAACTTTTCTAAGAAAATTTACTGAAATTCTACTCTCTTTAAAAATTGAACGAGAATTTACTAAGGAGCAAATTTTAGAACTTTACCTAAACAAAATTTTTCTCGGAAACCGTGCTTATGGAATTGCCGCTGCAGCACAAGTTTATTTTAATAAGACTCTCAATCAACTGACCTTACCCGAAATGGCAACCATTGCTGGTTTGCCAAAAGCTCCTTCTGCCATTAACCCTTTGGTCAACCCAATCGCTGCAAAACAGCGTCGGGATCATGTTTTATTGCGTATGTACGAATTGGGTTATATTTCTAAAGCTGCTTATGAGTCCGCTATTGCCACGCCTATGGTAACGCATGCGCAAGCAGATGCAGGTGGAATGATTAAAGCGCCTTATGTTGCTGAAATGGTACGCGATATGATGTACAAAAGTTTTGGCGAAGATATTTATTTGAAAGGCTACAATGTTTATACCACCATCAATTCGACTCAACAAATTGCTGCTGATAAAGCGTTACGAACTAGCTTATTAGCATATGACAAACGGCATGGATATAGAAAACCGGAAAAAAATATAGCCCCATTAGATGCAAATAAAGTCACCCATACCTTAAACGCATTACACCGTGTAGCTTCTATCAATGGTTTACAAGCGGCTATTGTAATTTCTGTCACTGATCAAGCCATCACTGCACTTTTAGTCGATAACCAAATGATCTTTATTCCCTGGCAAGGTGTGGCATGGGCTATGCCGCAGCTTGATTCAACTAATTTAAATCCACCTCCCGAGGTATTGAAAAATAAAGTCCATGTCGGCGATGTTATTCGTGTAGAATTAAATACAAATAATACCTGGGAATTATCACAAATTCCTAAAGTACAAGGTGCATTAATCGCTTTATATCCACAAACAGGTGCTATCAGTGCATTAGTCGGTGGTTTTGATTATAATTTAAGTAAATTCAATCGCGTCGTCCAAGCAGAACGACAACCTGGATCAGGATTCAAGCCTTTTATTTATGCAGCCGCCTTAGCAAAGGGATATACCTTAGCTAATGTTTTTAACGATGCTCCATTGGTTTTTGATATACCGGGTCGTGACGAACCATGGCGCCCACAAAATGACAATCATATTTTTAGTGGCCCAACGCGCTTACGTGTTGCCCTAGCTAAATCTATCAACCTGGTATCCGTTCGCTTATTACAAGCGATTGATGTTCCTTATGTATTATCCTATGTAAAGCGATTTGGTTTCAATTCAAAAAAATTACCTCGTAATCTTACATTAGCGCTCGGAACCGGTGAAGTCACCCCTTTGGAATTAGCTCGCGCGTATGCAGTGTTTGCCAATGGCGGATTTCGAATAACTCCTTACTTAATTGATCATATTACCGATGAACAAGGACAAATCATTTATAAAGCTGAACCTAAAATAGCTTGTGAAGCTTGTCTACGCGGAGAAGTTGAACCTCCATTAACAGATTCAAAAGATAGCCCTTATGCACCACAAGTTATTCCTGCTGATATTGCTTTTCTAATGACTTCTGCTTTAAAAGATGTCATTCGCTACGGTACCGGTTCACAAGCCAGAGTATTGAATCGAACTGATCTCGCCGGAAAAACGGGTACAACAAGTGATTATGTCGATACCTGGTTTACAGGCTTCAATAGTAATTTAGTAGCAGCTGTTTGGATTGGGTTCGATCAGCCAAGTTCCGTGCAAGAATATGGTGCAAAAACAGCTTTACCGATGTGGATTGATTTTATGCGTGTTGCATTAAAAGGCCAACCTGAAAAAACGATGCCCCAACCTGCTGATATTGTAACAGTGAGTATTGATCCCTCTACGGGCAATCTATTACCTGATGGAACTCCCGGGTCTATATTAGAATATTTTCGTAAAGACGATTTAACAAGAATATCAACGCAAGAGGATATGACTCCATTCAATGCAATTGATAACCCTGTTGAATCCTCTTCTGTAGATACTACTGAACCGCAAATGCCAATAGAATCTCCTGGTGCAGAAAAGCAAGATAGTACTACAAGTCAGGAACCCGTATTCTAGTGTAGAACACTGAATTATTACTAGAAGATAACTACTAAATAATTATAAACCGACCGCCCTTTCCAAACTTCGGTTGGTTTGTGGTCCTTCTAATACATGTTTCAATCGGCCATCAGGGCCAATAACCAATGTGGTTGGCAAACCCGATATGCCGTGTATTCCAAAATTAGCTTTAGGGTCATTCACTAAAGTAGGAAATATTACGCCCATTTCCTGTATATGTTGCGATAAATTACCTGGATCATCATAATTAAACCCAAACATCGCAACCTGATCTGCATGCGCTCGATAAAATGCATTTAATTCAGGTATTTCTCCCCTACAATATCCACACCATGTTGCCCAATAACTAATAACCACCCATCTACCTTTATAATTAGAAACATTAAAATCTCTAACAATACTGGCACCCCATGCTAAGCTAAATACACTTAATAAAATGCTGGTTAATAACGCCAATTTAAAAGCTTTACGCATAGTATTCCTCATAGTGGAAGTGGAATTGATCAATTTTGCGGCAAAACACTTAATATTTTTTTGGTTTTAAATCAGTGTAATTAATTCCATTAAACTTCAATTTTCGAAATAACTCAAGCACCTGACATATGCCCAAAAATCATACGATCAAATAAAACAAGGTTTTTACTTATATTTACTCCTCAAATTTAAGCCTTTTTAAAATCTATCTTTCATTTTGCTATTGAGCTTGCTACCATGCCGCACTTGCTTAGGGGTGCTTATTACCTATAACCAAACATTTTGAATTGAATTCTAGTCGATTGAGTTTGAAGAGCTTAATATTAAGTATCCAAAAAGCCAATTTAACAAAGAAAGCAATCAAAAGCGGATGTTTTTATAGGGATCTCGCTGAGAAATACCCTTCTAACCTGATCGGGACAATACCCGCGTAGGAAAAGTAAATGTTAAAATCGCCCGCTGTTTTGGTGCATAATGCAAGCTTACATTATCAAGATAAAGTTGTTTTTGACCAGTTAAATTTCCATTTGGCAGCCAGCCAAACCACTTGCCTATTAGGGGCCAGTGGCATTGGCAAAACTCGTTTCCTACAACTTATTGCCGGATTAAATACCCCTTCAGATCATGTCACTACTTGTGATAAAAAGGGCTTGGCCGGTCGACTAACTTACATGCCACAAACTCACTCCTTACTACCTTGGCTTACCACTTTAGATAATGTTGTGCTGGGTTATCGTCTTCGACGTGAAAATAAACCCTATGTTCAAGCCAGAGAATTATTACATAAATTAGGTTTAGGTGATGTCATCAATAACTATCCGGCACAATTATCAGGAGGGATGCAACAACGAGCCGCCCTAGCACGTGTCCTTTTAGAAAAAAGACCCATTGTATTAATGGATGAACCTTTTTCTGCTTTAGATAGTCTAACACGCTATTCTTTACAAGAACTGACTGCATACGCATTAAAAGATCATACCGTGTTATTAGTCACTCATGATCCCTTAGAAGCATTGCGTTTAGGGCATCATATTGCAATTATGTCCGGTGAACCTGCAAATATAAAGTATATTAACTGCAAATTTAATGATCCCCCCCCACGCTCGCTGGATAACACTGAATTATTACAATGGCAAGCTAAGCTTTTGCATCATCTGCAGGTGGTTTAAATGGTTACTTACCTTTTTTTACGCAATCAATTCATCAACCGATTAGCACAGCTACAAAACCTAGTTACGTCTCTATTGAACTTAAATTCAACTAACAAAAAGCTATTATCTTTAAAAACACTCTCTTTGTTTTTTCATAAAGTATGCATTCCAATCGGGTTGATTTTGATATGGGAGTGTTTGATCCACATTTTACAACTACCTAATTATATATTGCCCACTCCATTTGAAGTATTACAAAGTCTAATTAATCATGCCTCATTAATTGCATTACAGGCATTACCAACTGTGGCAGAAATTCTCTTAGGCTTATTTTTTGGAATTATACTAGGGGTGAGCATTGCACTCAGTATGTGTTTGTTTCGCAGCGTACATGCTTTCTTGCTTCCCTTATTATTAGTTAGTCAAGCTTTACCGGTATTTGCAATCGCTCCGCTATTAGTCCTTTGGTTTGGTTATGGAGTAACCGCTAAAATCATTACTACCACTTTCATGCTGTTTTTTCCTATCACTAGCAATTTTCTTGATGGACTAAAACAAACACCGGAAAATTATTTAAACATCGCTAAAATAATGAATAGTAGCCGTTGGCAAATTCTCTATCAAATTCGTATTCCTGCAGGATTACCAAACCTTGCCTCAGGCATTCGATTGGCAACGGCTATGGCCCCCCTAGGAGCCATTATTGGAGAATGGGTGGGATCAAATCAAGGTTTAGGTTTTTTATTGTTAAATGCTAACGCACAAATGCAAATTGATTTAATGTTTGCGGTATTGCTCGTGATATTTTTTTTAGGAATTTTACTGTATTCCCTTGTTAATACTTTACTTAAACTGGCTTTACCTTGGACTTTACTTTCTTCATACTAAAATATGCTAATAAGAAAAAAATTTATATTTTTAACTAGCTTTTTGTTATTTAGCAGTAACGTTACCGCTAAACCCTTAACATTGATTCTAGATTGGTTAGTTAATCCCGATCATGCCGCAATCTTTGTTGCCAAAGAACAAGGATTTTTTGCTCAAGAAGGATTACAAATTAATATTATTGCTCCTAGTAATCCCGATGATGGCCCAAAACTGGTTGCCGCAGGTCACGCAGATTTGGCAATTAGCTACGAACCACAATTACTAGTGCAATCATTTCAAGGTTTACCTTTAATTCGCATAGCCAGTTTGATAAACCAACCCTTGAATTGTTTAATTGCGAAAAAGAATGGACCTATTCATCAACTTGCTGATCTGAAGGGCAAACGCATCGCTTATACCTCACACGTCGAAGGGACACTGATGTTAAATGCCCTATTAGAAAAGGCGCACTTAAAGCCAAGTGACGTACAAACTATTAATGTTCAATATAACTTAACGCAAGCGCTCCTAAGCAATCGTGTTGATGCTGTTATTAATGGGATGCGCAACGTAGAACCTTTGCAAATGCAGTTTGCTCATCAAGTAGTCACTGTTTTCCCTGTAGAATTAGGTAATATTCCATACTATGAAGAATTAATTATTATTGCTAATAAAAATAAATTATCGGATCCACGTCTCATTAAATTTTTGATCGCACTCGATAAAGCAACTCATTATTTACTAAATAATTCAGAAAAAAGCTGGCTAATATTTGCTAAAAACCATCCTGCTTTGAACAATGAATTAAACCACCAGATCTGGCAAGCTACATTACCCTATATTGCAAGGCATCCAATTAGTTTCAATAAAAAAGCCTACGCAAACTTCGTATTGTTTTTGCAACAAAAACAAATTTTGTCCCAATCTTTTATAAATACGGGTTATGCAACCGAATTACTTCATTATCGATCATAGTCGCTATTCTATAATCTTCTAAAAAATAATCATGCAAGCCGATAGAAATTTCGTTACAATCGCGTCTATGCTTAATCCTACACATCCCCTCCTAAAATCTTTAAATGAAGCACAGCAACAAGTTGTTGCCGCCCCAATGACCAATTTATTAGTACTAGCTGGAGCTGGGAGCGGAAAAACACGTGTTTTAGTCCATCGTATTGCTTGGTTAATCAATGTGGAAAACATATCTCCACATAATATTCTTGCCGTAACGTTTACTAACAAAGCTGCCGGTGAAATGCGTCAACGCTTAGAAAATTTACTTGATATCCCCATGCAAATGATGTGGGTAGGCACATTTCATGGACTTGCTCATCGCTTGTTACGTCAACATTGGGAAGCCGCAGGCTTACCGCAAGCGTTTCAAATATTAGATAGTGATGATCAATATCGGATAATTAAACGGATTTTAGTTAGCTTGAATCTTGATGAGGCGCAATGGGCACCAAAAAAAGTACAGTGGTTTATCAATCAACAAAAAGATGAAGGAATTAGATCTCATCAAGTTGCTAACGCTAATGATCCGTATACCAAGACCTTAGTTCGTATCTACCAATCTTATGAAGAAATTTGCATTCGAAATGGTGTTGTCGATTTTGCAGAATTAATTTTACGGAGTTATGAGCTTTTTATTAAAAATCCAGATATTTTAAACCATTATCAAGAACGCTTTCGGTATATTCTGGTTGATGAGTTTCAAGACACCAATGCCATACAATATGCTTGGTTAAAACTCTTGTGTAGTGGAAAAAACTATTTAATGATAGTGGGTGATGATGATCAATCAATTTATGGGTGGCGAGGCGCTCGAGTAAAAAATATTCAAGACTTTACACACGACTTTCCTGATCATCAGATGATCCGACTTGAACAAAATTATCGTTCAACAGGTGTTATTTTAGCCGCCTCCAACGCTCTAATTAGCCATAACGACGGTCGTTTGGGTAAACAGCTTTGGAGCAGCGGTGGTCAAGGCGATTTAATTTCGCTTTATGGTGCCTTTAATGATTTAGATGAAGCGAGATTTATTGTAAATCAAATTAAACAAGGTTTAAAAAAAGAACTACAACCTAATGAAGTCGCTGTCCTTTATCGTTCCAATGCTCAATCTCGAGTATTGGAAGAAGCCTTAATATCAGCACAAATTCCTTATCGTATCTACGGCGGATTACGCTTTTTCGAACGCGCTGAAATTAAAGATGCCTTAGCGTATTTACGTTTAATTGCTAATCGAAATGATGATCCAGCCTTCGAGCGTGTCGTCAATACTCCAACGCGGGGTATTGGCGATCAAACCCTACAAACCTTGCGTATGGAAGCACGCTCTCAAGCTATTTCTTTGTGGCAAGCGGCTCAACATTTATTAACTAATCAAGTCTTATCTGCACGTGCAGCCAATGCATTGACTCATTTCATCCAATTGATCGACAAAGTGGATGAAGATACTAAAAACTTAACGCTAGCGGAACAAACCGAGCAAGTTCTCTATAGCAGCGGTTTATTTAGTCATTATAAAAAAGAAAAAGGCGAACGTGGTCAAGCACGAATTGAAAATCTTGAAGAATTAATCAATGCTACGCGGCAATTTGTCCCTGAAGATACTAGCATTTCTATTTTATCTGCCTTTCTTGCGCATGTTGCATTGGAAGCGGGCGAACATCAAGCAAACGCTCAGCAAGAATGTGTGCAGTTAATGACATTACACTCGGCCAAGGGCTTAGAATTTCCCTGGGTGTTTTTATGTGGAATGGAAGAAGGATTGTTTCCGCATCATATGTCTCACGAAGAGCCCGGTCGCTTGGAAGAAGAACGGCGACTCTGTTATGTAGGCATTACCCGTGCGATGCGTAAGTTATTTCTCAGTTATGCTGAAGTCAGACGTCTACATGGCAACGAAAGTCATCATCGACCGTCACGATTTATTTCAGAAATTCCTAAAGAATTAATAGAAGAAATTCGTTTACGTACCTCTGTTGTTAGACCTACGCAACTATTAAAATCTTCAAAAAATTCTGCTAGCACTACCATAGGTGACACTGGATTGCGTATAGGGCAAACCGTCACGCATCCAGCCTTTGGGGAAGGAACCTTGATTAATGCCGAAGGCCGTGGCGAACATACACGTTTACAGATTAAATTTGGCCAAGCAGGTACGAAATGGTTGGTGGCTAGTTATGCTAAATTAACTGCGAAATAAAAATTCCGTTCACACTGAGATTTTTTCTATTCATTTTAGATTACGATTTCGCCGTAGTAATACGTAAAGCGCTCCTGCTCCACCATCTCTAGGGTGAGCGGAAGAAAACGCTAACACCCAGGAAATCTGCATCAACCAACAATTGACATAATTTTTCAGTTTAGCACCAGACTTCGAAAGCCTTCCCTTCCCATGAATAATACGCACACAAGTATAATTGCGTTCCCGGCTGTAGAATAAAAAATTGAGCACTGCATTTCGTGCCTGTTCTACCCTCATTTGGTGTAAATCGAGACAATCCGATGGACGTATATCCCCGCGTACAAATTGTTTAATCCGTTTATTCTGCAGTCCTAGTCGCTTGAAGAATAACTGATCTTCTGAACCTATGGTTAACTCAGACGGATCAAAAAGAGTTAGGTGGGTGTGGCACTGATCCTTCTCCTTAAAATTATTCGATTCTGCTTTTTCAAACTGACCATTATTTTTTTTGGATTTGGTTTTAACAGGAAGTGACCTTGTACGTTTTACGTCTGACATCGCTTCCTTAAAAAAGGCAAGATCCTCTTTATCAGGTGGAAGTGGTTTATTCATAAGCGAGTACCGGTTTAGCAAAGTTATCTGCAGCATTGCGTAAAAGTATCAGAATAAACTATTATTGACAGTGTCATTTAAATTTTTGACTGGGAAAAGATGCCTCTTTCATTGTTAAATCGAGTTTATATCATTGTAAGCTTATTGTTGATAAGCTCAGGTCTTGTGGCTTGTGCTAGCAATTCTAGCCGTGTGCCTAAACCAGTAGTACCATCAAGCAATTCAAACTCTGCTTTATTAGCATCGACCTCTTCTCACAATAATGTAATACAACCTATTGCCTTGCTCCTGCCACTGCAAGGTCCTTTAGCTAATATTGGCCAGTCAGTCAAACAAGGTTTTTTAGCCGCGGCCGAAGAAAATGGCTCATCACCTCGCATTATTCTAATAGACACCAGTGTTGAGTCTTCAATACAAGCGGCTTATACCGCCGCCATAGCAAAAAATGCCCAAATAATTGTCGGTCCATTATTAAAACCCGAGGTACAAAGCATTGCCAGTTTTCAAACTAAGATTCCCATTTTAGCGCTGAACTATTTAAAAGCTGATATCAGTACACCTCCTGAGCTATACCAATTTGGCTTATCCCCTATCGATGAAGCTCAACAAGTCACTCATCTTGCTTGGCAAAATAATAAACGATCTGCACTTATTATAACTGCCAATGGCAATTGGGGAGCTCAAATTGGTGAAGCATTTTCTCAACAATGGCAAGCCTTAGGAGGGATTGTTGTTGGTCAGCTTGCCCTATCTGAAAATCCTGCAGATTTTACTAAACAAATGAGAAATTTTCTGCATTTTAAACCCCCACATGAAAGACGCACTGATTTTGATGTCATTTTCTTAGCCAGTAGTCCGCAAATAGGTCGTCAAGTTAAACCTTTACTAAAATTCTATTTTGCTGGTGATATACCGGTTTATGCGACTGCATCAATTTATAGTGGCATCTGTGCAAAACGTTTTGACAAAGATCTCAATCAAGTTATTTTTTGTGCTGCACCTTGGTCACTTGCTAACAGCAACGTTCAACCTAATTTATACCAACAACTAAAATCAGCATCTCCTGAACGTTTTAGTCGGAACAGTAAATATTATGCCTTGGGTATTGATGCCTTTCATATCATTCAGAATTTAGCAATTCTAAAACAATCTCCACAGCAAACACTGCAAGGTGCTACAGGAATACTTTCATTAAATAGTCAACATCGAATCGTCCGTCAATTATCTTGCGCACAATTTCGCAACGGAAATATTTTCCCTATCGATTAATGCCTATAGATACAAAAAAAATTGGAACACACATCGAAGATCTAGTCTGTGATTATTTACGGCAACAGAAACTAAAGTTGATCATTCGTAATTATACTTGCCGCATTGGAGAGATTGATTTGATCATGCAAGATCAATTGACACTGGTTTTCATAGAAGTACGCTATCGAAAACATTCAGCTTTTGGCAATAGCTTAGAGTCAGTTAATTGGATTAAACAAAACAAAATCCTCAAAACTGCAGAATATTATTTACTATCGAAGCAATTATCTGAAAAAATCGCTTGTCGTTTTGATGTTGTTGGCGTTAAACCCATGGCACAAAAATTATTGAGTATTTCCAAACTGGACTCAGCTCAAGTAGAATGGGTCAAAAACGCATTCTCTAGGTAAGTTATGAATCTATTAACACGTATCAAGACCCATTTTTCTGAAAGCATACGTACTAAATCTGATGCTGCTGAAACGTTACCTGAAATTATTTTGGCCGCCAGTAAACTATTGGTTAATTGTTTCATGGATGGCCATAAAGTTCTAGTCTGTGGTAATGGTGGGTCTGCTGCCGATTCACAACATTTTGCTTCAGAGATGATCAATCGTTTTGAAATAGAACGGCCCAGTTTACCGGCAATTGCTTTAACCACTGATACCTCGACCATCACCTCGATTGCGAATGATTATAGCTATAGCGAAATTTTTGCTAAACAGATTAAAGCCCTAGGCCAGGCAGGGGATATTTTATTAATTATTTCCACGAGTGGAAATTCAGAAAATATTCTAAAAGCTTGTGAAGCGGCTCAAAGTAGAGATCTAAAGATTATTGCTCTCACCGGTAAAGAAGGAGGAGCTTTAGCGGGTATGTTAAGCTCTACCGATATTGAAATTCGTGTTCAAGGCTCCTCCACTGCACGAATACAAGAAACTCATCTGTTGATTATTCATTGCTTATGCGATTTGATTGATAAACAGTTGTTTTGTTAATTACTCTTTAGTTAAAAATTAATTCCAACATTAACAACGTCTCTATATGAACCAATCCCCACATTTTGTTTAGGAGGGATCTGGCCATAGACTACTAAAGTTTGTCTCAGACCATTTCCGACGCCAAATTTTGCATCAACTCCAATAACATTACCCCAATTGATGGTATGTGTTGGGTTTTGAGTTAAAAGATATTTAATAGATGAATGATCGGGTCCTGACATCCTGCGTAATCTTGTCGTCCCATGATAATTTGCACCTTGATCCAGGGTTACATAATAAGGTGTATTTAATGTACAAAGCACTTGAAGCCGAGAGGTTGAATTCGTAGCCTGGCAAGAATTCGGATTATATAAACCAAATACTAAGGGTGTAGCACGAATCATACACCCTCCCACAACATTTACTGAAACCAGCATTGATGTGCCATCACCACCGATTGCTGAAAATGCTGGATTTATATTCAAAAAAAATAAAACACAACCACATAAATTTATCAACCAACGCATGATTAACCCCCTTCTGCCCAACAAATGGCCAGTATTTCAGAAAATTAATCCATTTATTAACTGAGATATGTAACAAGAAGAAGCTAAGAATATTTCAACTTTTTAAAAATTTGCTAAGGCCAGGACAAAAGATCCATTTTTGTCTGATTTTTTCTGTTGATAATTGACTCCCCCTTTTAAGCCTAATAGAGGAATGACTTATTATCCAGTGGCCTAAGATTAGAAGGTTCAATAAGTGACCGTCACCAAAACTGAGTCAGTATAAGTCCCGGGACTGACAAATTGCGAGGCAGGAATTCGACCAAAAACCGTATAGTTTCTGGTGGTTGACAAGCCTATTGAGGTGTAGGAATCGCTCACTGTCACTGTTCCTCCAGTTGCATCGCCCCAGATCGAAGTAAATGCTCCGGTAGTATACAAATTATAATTTAAATGATTGCTTACTAAACTCATAAAACGCGGTGTATAAGTCGCACTGTTGCCTTTAGCCATGCTAATCACGTAAGAAACAGTAAAAATGACTAATGCAGAACAAGTCACTGCCACATTACCATTGGCCGTTTTTAAAGTAGTAGGCACATAAGTACCAAATGTAACGGCTGTAGTTCCAACTGAACAGGAACATCCCAGCCCTGAACAAGTAGCATAAATAGCCGGACTATAAAAATTACACAAAAATAAAATAGTAATACTCATTAACCAGGATTTTTGAATTTGTTTTAATAGCACTGCACCTCTCCTAATTCAATAATCGGATCACTGGTATAAGGTAATGGCACTGAGAAATAATACACATAATTTTCCCATCGCACGGAACCTTCTAAAAGATGTCCTTTCACTTCAGATATAAATACTTCGCCATCGTATCCTACAGGGTATTCACAAGTGTTATTATTTAACTCAAGTTCTGCTCCTACCGGCACAAATTCACCACTTGGTGTTCTTAAATGTAACTCCACACCTTGCATACGTTTAACTGAAAACTCTGCTAAAACACCACTGTGGAAATAAGGGATAACTGTTTCACGCGTCACATCGATCTGCGTATCTAGTGGCAAGGTTGTTGGTTCTATTTCCACACTATTTTCTTGATAGGGTAATAATTCAGTGATTAATAAATTTCCATTTCTATCCGTCCTACCCATAAGTTGATTTTCATAAAACACATCCACACCGGGGAAATTGGGAACCTTTACCAAGGCAAAACTTTGCGTGAGTTTACGTGCTAAATAGCCATTCCCTGCAAAATAAATAGCACTGCCACTTGCATCTACTTCATAATTTGCTTGTCCCCTGCCCTGTCCTACGCGTGCAGTATAGGCACCCTTTTCAGTTTGTACTGTCACATCAGCACCGGCATAACGATTACTGTTATTGCTAGCCAAGATGTTATAACCATAACCCTTACCTAGTGGAGCTGGTTTAGCAAACTGCAATAAATCTTGTACTTGATGATTTTGCCAAGTGGTTGAATTATTAATATAATGATTAACGTCGGGAGCGAAAACTAACGTAAGAAACGCTTGATTTGTTTGAGAGTTTTGTAAGTCTCCTACAAAACCTAAACTTAGAGAAATATTTTTAAATAAGGTATGCGTATAAGTGGCTGTCAATAAGCGTGCTGTTGGTGTGTTGGATATGCCATTCGCCGTATTAAAATTGCGGCTATTCACCATGGTAAAGCTGCTACTTAACGATCCATAATTTTCTAAACTATATCCAAGAAATAATTGAGTCACCATACTCGGCGGTGATGTATTGGGTTGCGTGCCTAATTGAATGTAATTTAACGTGGTTAAACTGGTATTAAAACCATAACTAAGTTTAGGACCTTGACGAATAAAACCTAAACCTAATAAACCACCACCACCTGAATTATTATGGCCGCCTGCCAATGCTAAAGTAGCCATTCCATAATTATTTAATAAATAATTTGCAGAAAAGCCTAAGGTTTGCTGATCAAAGAGTAGTTCAGCATGCCCACATAAGGTTAAATTA
>JBDLTN010000030.1:0-14042 GCA_039805785.1 Pseudomonadota bacterium
TTCCTCTATTTAAAAACTGGGGTAAGTTTGGGAGGTTTACAATGTGATTTTTTATTATCCCAATAAAAATCATGTTCATGTTGATGCATGTTCATCATGTCTATGATAGTGATTATGAAATAATCGTGCATGAATGTGGGTATGATTATGTTTTTCAGTAAGATGTATCCAAACACCAGCACCCATTAACAATGCGGATATCCAAAACAACACCGGAGTGGGCTCATGGAAAAATAGAATGGCGATACCAGCACCCATAAAAGGCGCTATTGAAAAATAAACGCTTTTCCTGCTAAGGAACGTTTACCCGTGTATTTCGATTAAAAATTGTAACAAGAAAGGTCCAAAAATGCCGATAACTCTAAAAACTAAAAATACATCCGAGCATAATTCTTTAAATTTAGAAGCATATGTTAAAGCCACTTTAGATGCACGCCTTAAAGAACCGTTTGTTTCAAAGGACTATAGTTTAGAAGATAAAGAGTGTTTAATGGAAGGCTTGCTAATGGCGTTGACATTTAAGCAGCTTGATGGACAAAACATCATTGACATATTTAAGGCCATGAAACCTGATACTAAAGCTGCCATGCGCTCTTTAACCCGAAGAGGTGGCAGATGCTTTAATATAACAAAGCATAATAATAGCATTACAAAAGAGGGTGTATTGGATACCTTGAACTGGTTAGATAAACATCAAGCTGGTTACGGTCCCCGCTTTATAATTGATGAAGCTGGATCACCGTCTAGGCATTTTACTAATATTGCTGAGCTTCGCAAAGGTTATAAGTGTGGAAACAATGCTGATTTGGCAAAAAAACTTGTGCTTAAACTAAGGAACAATAAAGAAACGATCTTACTAGTACCTATTATGGATAGCTTAAATTGGCTAATAGATGATAAAACCCCTGCTTCTATTTATCAATGCCCCGATGAGGCATTTTATGCTCTTGAAAAACAGCTGCAAGAAGAAGGGCATCCAACCTACGATGTAGTTGGGCATAAATTTTTTCAATTAGTTGATGAGTTTAGCCAGATAGAGAAACCTTCGATAGAAGAAATTGCTTCTTTTATTAAAAGCATGATCCTACTACATCCATTTCCAGATGGAAACGGTAGAGTATTCACTTTAGGGGTTCTTAATTCATTGCTTTACAATAATGGTTACGGTATATGTCTAAATTTAAATCCGCACATTATTGCAGTTTCAGAAAGCGCTGAAATAGCCAAGGATATCCGAAAAAATCTTATTACTCTCCCTAAATCAAATCATTTAACTACCACAAAACAAGGAGAGAACGAAGTTTGCAGTCAGGAAGTTCTAAAGGCAAGCATTGACACTAATGCAGAAACCATCACGCGACCTCATATTGAGCAAGGCTCGAGCATGAATCCTGTCCGGAATGATGATGAGCTCACGATCGTAGAAGAACAGCGGCGTATTAGAGCCAATGCAATAACCGCCACAAATGATGCGGTAAAAACTATTAATGATAAATCTGCTCAGCTAGAGAGAGAATTGACTGCCTTTTTTAAGTCTAGTGGCCGAAGCAAACAAACCGTTCAAACTTTCAAAATCAGCAATGAATATTATTCACAAAAGAGAGAATTGTGAAGATATCGATTCAGAACTTAGTGAAATTAGAAGCTACATTAAAAATAATATGCCTATTTTGGAAAAACATCGGGGCTTTATTAAACTACATGAAACCAGTAACGACAAAATAGTGAATAAATTACTTGAAAGTTTAGAGGACTTAATGGAAGTAAACAATTGTTTTAATCCCTAGTTTTAAGATTTAAATTATTTAATTTTATTTTCATGGTGAATTTTTTGTGCCCAATCAAGTGCTCTAGCCAATCGCTTTGTTTGTGCAGGCTTGTCTCATGTTAGAGTACATGATCTTAAACATACTTTTGGAAGACGTTTGCGTGCTGCTGAGGTTAGTTTTGAAGATCGACAAGACTTACTTGGACATAAGAGTAGCCGAATTACAACTCATTATTCTCAATTTGAATATAGTAACCTAATTCGTGCAGCTAATAAGGTTTGTGATTTAAAAAATAACTTAGTGATTTTAAACAGGAAAGAAAAATTACTAGCTCCCGCAAAAGTCCCGCAAGAGAATTTTGTGGATCATTTGAAAGTAGTATAAGTCTTTGATTTATCTGGTGGGCCGTGATGGAATCGAACCATCGACCAATAGATTAAAAGTCTACTGCTCTACCAACTGAGCTAACGGCCCATGAAAACGAAAGCCGAGATTGTAGACAATTTGTTAATGAATAGCAATCCTAATACACATTTTTTTTCGATGATTCTAACCATTGCAACATTAATTCTTATTCATTAACTGCAAATACGCATTGATATTATGAGTCACTTAAACAATACCTGAAATTCCGCCGAGTAAACCAAACGCTGATGTCACTAATAAAATAACGCCTACCTAGATTGCATAAACAGGCTTTAAACGAAATTCTTTGGGTAGCGTGCGCAATGCTAACAGGTACAGAAATCCCAATACGATGGGCAATAGTAACGCATTCATCACTTCAACACCGACACTCAGGTTCACTAAATTTACCTGGCCCGAAGCGACTAATATTCCACCTAACACTAAAATTAACGTATATACGCCATAAAACCAGGGTGCTTCTTTGGGCGAGTGTTCTAAGGAACGGCGATAACCCATTACTTCACCCAAGCCCCAAGCAGCCGTTAACGAAACCACAATACTTGCAATCAATGCGGCACCGATCATACCAAGGGCAAATAAAACCCGACCGGTAGTAAACCCAAGACTAGGGGTAATTGCCTCGCTAATTTGTTGTACCGTATCCAGCGGTGCATGTGGGTTTATCTTACCAATAGTGGCCGCCGTCGCTATCAATAGTGCCGCCATAATCAATTGGGTAATGATTGCACCTATTGCGGTATCCCAACGGGCAATCCGCAGATGATTCGCATTAAGACCTTTATCTAAGACGGCCGATTGTTGATAAAAAATCATCCACGGCATAATGACCGCGCCAATATTTCCAGCCAATAAATATAAGTAAGATTTATTCTGCCAAGGAATCGTGGTAAAGCCAGAGAGGATTTCATGCCCTATCGGCCTAGCATCCCAGGCAACCCATAAAAAAACTAATTCAAATAATCCTAATAAAATAGCAATGCGCTCAACCGAGCGATAAGAGCCTGTCCAGGCAACGATAGTCAAAAAAGCGACGACTAAAGATAAGGTTTCCCAAGCAGGAATATTAAAAAGTGCCCCAACTCCTGCTAAGCCGCTAAATTCTGAGAGTATGGCACCTATACAAGAAACAACCAACGTCGAAACCGACAACCCACGCCCAGGTTTTGCCAAAATAATGCTTAATCAACTCGCCATGTCCCATTCCAGTGGCGATCCCTAAACGTACGGTTAATTCTTGAGCGATATATAAAATGGGCATTAAAATAAATTGTAAAGCCAATAATCGATACACCCAAACGGCACCACTTTGCGCGGCAGTAATTAAACTCCCCGCATCGGTATCCGCCAACATCACTACTAAACCTGGTCCGAAAATGCTCAGCCAAAATAGCGGTTTTTTTAAGGTCCTATGACCCAAGATTTTTGAAACAGACATGTTTTTCAGCCAATTATTATTATTATTTTGACTAGGATTTTAGCAAGTCTGATAGGAGAATTCAATAAGAATGATAATCATTATCAATTAGTATTACTTAAATCTTAAGGAGTTAGTCTTCAGTGAGGCTTAATACTGACGTTAAATACTTGGTATTAAGTCGTAGAAGTCTTATTTTGCAATTGAACCGCCCAATAGAAACAGCCGGCTAAAATCAATAAACTTAAAAAACCCAACAAAGTAGCCAGTGATTGCCAGTTTACCGGCAAAATAGCAAATAAGCGCGGGTTACCGCTGACGGACAAAGGTATGGCAAGCAATACATCCATCAAAGCCGCTCCTGCAACTAAGCCACAACTGAGTAAGACGGCATTGTGATGTTGAAAATTCAGATCCGAGGTGACCACTTGTGGCTTTGTTAATAAATAGCGTTTAACTGCAAAAGCAAACAAGCTTCCGACAAATAAAGGCGTAGATGAACTTAATGGTAAATAAATTCCCATCCCTACGCCTAATAATGAAATATTAAGTTTTGTGATTTTACTGACTAAAATTAGCAGCAACATTATTCCAGCGCCTATTCCTAACATCAGCCAAGGAAGATCATGATGAAATACTCCTTGAGTTAAACCCGCCATCATTGCTGCCGGCGGTGCCGATAAGGTTTGCTGAAGATCCATACCGGCGTGGGGTAACACAGTGACTAATCCGTAGACATTAAATAGCAATTGCATAACATAAGGAATTGTAAACGCAGCAACAATCACTCCGATAATAAACATAAGCTGTTGCTGATAAGGAATCGCGTTAATTAAATGTCCTACTTTCAACACTTGAATATTATCCGCAATACAAGCGATACCCGCCACCACTGCACCAATGATAATTGTCATTGCGGCTGCATCCAATAATTGTGAACTGAGTAATGCATGCCCTTTAAAAAATAATAAACCCCGCAAAATTAACGCCATGAATAACAAACCTGAAATAACGATAGCTGATCCAGGACTCGCAGTTACGCCGACCAAACCAGAAAAATAACCACAAAGTACTGCAAAGACAAAGCCAATCACCAACACATACAGAACCGCACCAACAATAAATAATTGCGGTGTTGCAAAGGATAAACTCTGAATTGGTAATAAATAATTGAATAAAAAATAGGTACAAATAATCATTAAACCCAAACCAGCCACAAGATAATTCAATGGTATATCTTGTTCAGTAGCAGATAATTGAGTTTGCAGTGGTTGGAATAAGCCTTGTAATGACAAACGCAAACTCAGATAAAAAGGACGTATTAATTGTAATAAAGTCCACAATCCTGCCGCTAACATCGCACCGAGTCCGACATAATGGATATCATTTGAGTAAACGCTTAAACTTTTTGTCAAAATAAACGAGGTGCCTACCGGCGAAAAATAACTTAATAGCGGTAAACCGATTCCCCAAGCAATCAATGCACCTAACAACAGACTAAGGCCAACATTCCAACCGATTAGATAACCGACACCGATCAAAGCGGGTGCAAAACCTAAACCAAAACCGATGATGTGAGATTTCCCTAAGACCAACCATTTTTCGGTGGTTAACGCGATCACCTTTAAACCGGTTTGCGCGAATTCCAAACCAGCACCTAAGCTAGTACCGATTAACATTTTATTGATAGGAAATGTTTGTTTTTGACTTAACTTTAAAACTTCGGCTATCGCACGCGCCTCTGGAAAATAAAGTTGTGGTGTATTAATTAATATTTTACGTAACGGAATCGAAAATAAAATACCTAATAAACCACCTAGTAAGGCGATCCCACAACTAGCAAAATAGGGAAAATAATGCCAATAACCAATAATAACTAAGGCTGGAAAAGTAAATACGATACCTCCCGCCACGGCTTCACCAGCCGATGCGGCAGTCTGAATCAGATTCGCTTCAAAAATATTACCATTATGAAACAAACGCAGAATGGCCATCGCCAATATGGCGGCGGGTATGGAGGCAGAAGGTAGGATACCCACCTTTAAGGCCAGATAAGTACTAGATGCTGCCAACAAAATCGCTAAAAAAATCCCTAAAAATATTACTCTTAAGGTAATTCCAGGTTGTTGTTTATTTTCATCTTGCATAATTTGGCAATTTAAATAAAGTCTGCTTGCATATAATCTTTCAATACCTCTGGAATACGAATCTTTCCTTCTTTGGTTTGATAGTTTTCCAACAATGCCACTAACGTGCGCCCTACCGCTAAACCAGAACCATTTAGCGTGTGAATCAATTCAATCTTATTATTTTCGGGATTACGCCAACGCGCAGATAAACGACGTGCTTGAAAGGATTCAAAATTACTACAGGATGAAATCTCTCGATAAGTATTTTGACTCGGTAACCACACTTCGAGATCATAGGTTTTTGCTGAACTAAAACCCAAGTCTCCAGTACACAAGGAGACAACTCGGTAAGGTAATTCTAATTTTTGCAATATCATTTCAGCGTCATGGGTTAACTCTTCCAAGGCTTGATAGGAATTGTTAGGTTCGACAAAACGAATCAGTTCCACTTTTTCAAATTGATGTTGACGGATCATCCCGCGCGTATCTTTACCATAAGAGCCCGCTTCGCTACGAAAACAGGGTGTATGTGCAACGTATTTTTTAGGCAAATCAGCCGCCGTATAGATAGTATCGCGCGCAAGATTAGTCACTGATACTTCAGCAGTAGGAATAAGATAAAAACCTTGCTCGCCTTTTAAACTAAATAAATCTTCTGCAAAACCAGGTAATTGACCGGTACCGATTAAGCTTGCTGTATTGACAATATAAGGCACATAAACTTCTTGATAAGCATGTTCTTTAGTATGAACCTCTAACATAAATTGAATCAGCGCACGTTGTAACTTGGCTAATTTATCAACTAATACCACAAATCGTGATCCTGCAATCTTTGATGCACTATCAAAATCCATGCATCCATTGGCTTCGCCTAATGCCACATGATCTTTAACCGCAAAGGAAAACTGAGGGACCTTTCCCCAATGCCGTATTGTCTTATTTTGCGATTCATCCAAGCCAATCGGGACTGACTCATGAGGTAAGTTAGGAATGGTCAAATAGATAGCGGATAATTCTTCGAGTATAGCCTTAAGCTTAGCTTCACAGTCTTCTCGTTGCTTTTTTATTCCATTCACTTCTTCAAGTAAGGCGGTAATTGATTCTCCTTTGGACTTTGCTAAACCTACCGCTTTCGCATTGCGATTACTGGTATTTTGTAAAACTTCAGTTTCAGATTGCAATTCTTTGCGTCGGGTTTCTAAGCGAGATATTAAGCGGATATCCAATTGGTAACCACGATTCGCCAATTGCTTCGCGATTTCTTCAATTTGAAGATCATTACGTAAATATTTCGGATCTAACATATAATGGCCTAGATTGCTCTTTTTTAAAACGGTATACTCAGGGCAATTAATTTTTTGACCAGGCGCCGTACAAATGAGCAACCGAAGTGTATTAATATACATGAGGATTGCGAATTGAGCGGCAACATAGGCAAAAATTTAAATGCGAAGAGTATAAGCTAAAGATAATTATGACCGCAAACATCATTGATGGCAAAGCGATTGCTCAACAGGTACGGTGTGAACTTAAACAGCGCCTGCAAGAACGACGTGCAGAAGACCTAATCACTCCGGGTTTGGCAGTGATTTTAGTCGGAGAAGACATCGCATCGCAAATTTATGTGCGTAATAAACGTGATGCTTGCCAAGCGATCGGAATGAATTCGTTTGCCTATGATTTACCCAACTCAACGACTGAAACTGAGTTATTGGCTTTGATCCAAAAACTCAATGTCGATCCTAAGGTACATGGTATATTGATTCAATTACCGCTTCCGTCCTCTATCAATACCGCTCACATTATAGAAAGTATCGATCCAAATAAGGATGTTGATGGCTTTCATCCCCGTAATTTAGGACTCTTAGCACAAGGACGTCCTTTTTTACGTCCTTGTACCCCTTATGGAGTGATGCGTTTATTTGAATATGAAAAAATTTCACTTAAAGGTCTAAATGCCGTTATCGTTGGAACTTCAAACATCGTAGGTAAACCCATGGCTTTAGAGCTACTCAATGCCGGCTGCACAATTACCTTATGTCATAGCGCCACTCGTCAATTACAACAACACCTACAGCAAGCTGACTTATTAGTCAGTGCTATGGGTAAAGCAGGTATTATTCAAAGTGCCTGGATTAAGCCTGCAGCGATTGTGATTGATATTGGCATTACTCGCGGAGCCAATGGAAAATTACATGGTGATATCGATTTTGCGACTGCCAAAGAAATTGCTAGCTATATTACTCCGGTACCTGGCGGCGTCGGCCCCATGACTGTCGCAATGTTATTAGAAAATACCTTATTTGCAGCAGAAAATAATCCTAGCAATCATTAAGATTCATAAAATGGTTATGGGATAAACTTTACATTCTGTAAAAAAGACGTTTAAGTTAAAAAACCATTAAAAAACCATTAAAAAAATTCAACCGCTCCGTTTTTTAAATATTTTACTGAAGTAAACCCTGCAGCTAATAATAATTTTACCGCGGCTAGACTTCGCTTTCCGGAATGGCAATAAACAATTATCGTATGATTAACATTTAATTCGTTTAAACGTTCAGGTAATTCGATTAATGGGATTAATTGGCCACCGATATTTTTATCGTTATGTTCTTCCGCAGAACGCACATCAATTAACGAAGTATGATTTTTTTGTAATAAATGCAGCAGTTGTTGGGCAGATATCGCATGTTCTTTAAATAATAGCGTTTCTGAACAGACGCTTTCAACAATCGGTTCCTCAACAAACTCACGATAAATACAAAGTTGGCAATCCGGATTCTTATGTAAATGAATCTCTTTAAATGTCATGCTTAACAGATCAACCGTCAGTAAACGTCTTACTAAGCTTGACCCTAACTTTAAAATCCATTTTATTATTTCAGTCGCTTGCAGAATCCCCAATAAACCAGGTAACACACCTATCACACCCTGCATTGCACAATTCACATTAATATTGGGAGCACTGTTCGGAAATAAGCAGCGTAAGCATGGATTTTCAGCATCCGCATTGGCGTGAAATATCGCACAATAGCCTTGAAATTGTCCTGCACTTGCATAAACATAAGGTTTGTTAAACTTAAAACAACTATCATGAATTAAATAACGAGTCGCAAAATTATCTGAACCATCGGCAATGATGTCATATTGATTAATAAACTCATCAACATTATTTTTCGTTAACCTTTCTAGATAAGCCTGTACTTCGATACAAGGATTAAGCGCAAGTAATTGTTGTTTGGCTAACATGACCTTGGATTGATTCAAATCCTGCGAGCGATACAGGATTTGTCGGTGTAAGTTAGTTAACTCCACCTGATCATCGTCAATTATTCCTAATTTTCCTACGCCGGCTGCGGCTAAATAAAGAAGTAAAGGCGACCCTAATCCGCCAAGCCCGATACATAATACTCGTGCCTGCTTGAGTTTCTTTTGTCCCTCTAAACCTATCTCAGCTAATTTAATTTGTTGGGCATAACGCATTATTTCATCGGCTGAAAGAAAACTAGACATAATTTGGCTGATTTATTTGAAATAAAAATTCTTTAATGGCCGTCGCGGGATCACTGGCTAGTGTAATCGCTGAAATAACAGAGATTCCCTCAACGTGTGATTCTAAAATTTCGGGTAAACGTTCGAGGTTAATACCCCCAATCGCTACCAATGGATAAGTAAGGGTTCGTCGCCAACGCTTTAATTGTTCAATACCTTGCGGTTGAAATGCCATGGGTTTACTCTGCGTAAAATAAATAGGTCCACAAGCGATATACGATGGATGATGGGAATGTGCGCGTGCGACTTCAGAATAGCAATGAGTACTCACACCCAAATATAAACCTGAATGATAAATCGCGTCGATATCTGCATCATGCAAATCCTCTTGACCCAAATGCACGCCAGTTGCATGGTAATGTATCGCTAGTTGCCAATAATCATTAATAAACAGCTTAGCTTGATAATGCTTCGCCAAATCAACACTACGCTTAATCTCTTTTTCTAATTGATGTTCATTGGCATTTTTAATCCGTAATTGAATACACTTAATGCCGAGTGTTAATAATCTTTCTACCCATACACTACTCTCAACAATAGGATATAAATTTGTGTTACATGGCTTAAAAATTTGCGGTAATTTCACTAAAGGTTGACTAGAAAGATAAGGAAGATCCGCTTGTTCTTCTGGCCATCCGCCATGAAAAAATTTTTGGGTTTGCGCTGCTATCGCTTTACGCAAGCCACATTGCAGATACATTTTAGCAATAACAATAGCATCCTGCAGCGAATAACTCCGCACTAAACAGGCAGCAATTGCAGTAGAAAAAATATTCTTCTTAACAATAGTGTGTTCTGCTAAACGTGGAGTCGCTATCCAAAACGATTCTTCTTGATTACTCCAATAGTCTTGACAAAAGCTATCCTGGTTTAATTGATTAGCTTTGATTAACACACTTTTAGCACCTAACTCAAGCAAACGTTGTGCAGCTATGGGTATATCTTGATAGCTATTCAAGTTGAGCTGTAATAAGTTTTCCACTGCAGTTATATTGCAGAGCAAAAGATCAGCATCAGGAAATAAATTGATAAGCTCGCTCAGCTTAGGCTTAGTATAGTTTAGTATGCAGTTGATCGCTGCTGCGATTGGAACTTCAAAATCTTTTAATGTTTCTAAATCGACGCTATTGCTATCCGCTGCTGTGTCTGAATCATTGAGAATGATTAGCTTTTTCATACTTTATTTTCTTGTTGCCAAAACGGCGTATCAATGAGTGAAGTACTGGGATTGGCAATGTTTCTTTCCGGCATTATTCCAGCACAGTAAGCTTCATGCCCCGTTAGGATGGCATAACGAAAGGCTTGTGCCATCGCCACCGGCTGCTGTGCAAGTGCAACAGCGGTGTTGAGTAACACACCATCAAACCCTAATTCCATCACCTGCACAGCATCCGAAGGCTTACCAATCCCGGCATCAACAATTAAAGTAATATCAGGTAAACGGTTGCGTAAAGTCGCTAAGGCATAGGGATTGAGTACACCCTTGCCGGATCCGATTGGCGCAGCCCAAGGCATTAAAATTTTACAGCCCACATCCACCAGTTTTTGACAGATCACTAAATCATCTGTGCAATACGGAAAAACTTCAAAACCTTGTTCAACTAAAATCTTTGCGGCTTTAACTAATTCGATAGGATCGGCTTGTAAATTATACTCATCACCAATGACTTCGAGTTTTATCCAGGAAGTATTAAATAATTCTCGGGCTATTTCTGCCGTGCGAATTGCTGTACTAGCATCCGCACAGCCTGCGGTATTGGGTAACAAATGACAATTTAAGTTTTTTATTGTCTGCCAAAACGCTTCGCCGCCCAGCGCTGCAGGCGCTTGGCGTTGAATAGATAAGGTAACAATTTGTGTGCCCGAAGCCTGTATCGCCGCAGTCATGACCGCTAATGAAGGATACTGAGCGGTTCCTAATAGTAAACGACTATTGAAGGTTTTTCCCATTAAATTCCACATTACTAGCCCCCTTGCATAGGAATCAGAATATCAACTCGATCATTTGATTTTAATAAGGTCGTTTTAAAATCTCTACGCACCACCAAGTTGTCATTAACAATCACAGCAACATAGTCTTGCAGTTGATGATGTTGCATTAAAAAATCATACAAGGTTTTTTCAGCTTCAATGGTTTGGCTTTTATTATTCAGAAAAACAGTGATCATAAGATTTCCAAAGTTCTGGATAGTGAATATCTTGTTGCTTAGTTTTAAGGGCACGCAAAATTTCTTCGACTAAAGCCGGCGCTATCAAATAACCATGTCGATACAATCCATTCACTGCGATTAAACCTTCTTGGTATTCGATACGCGGTAAATGTGTCGCTAAAGTCGGTCGACATTGGGTTTTAGTTTCAAGAATCCGTGCTTCAGCAAAACCAGAATGAACATAAAACGCAGCGGTTAATAACTCTAAACTGGTCCGCACAGAAATCGGGCTATAATCCTCCGATTCAACTTCACTTGCGCCGATTAGATAATTATTTTCTGGTCGTGGAATAATATATAAACTGTAACGTGGATGTAAAAAACGAATCGGATGCTGTAGTTGTACTTCCGGTGCATATAAACGAATTAATTCACCACGCATTGCGCGTAAATCACTAAAAACCTTGCGCGCACCCATTCCCCGACAATCAAACACATAATCAAATTGGTAAGTTTGGTTCTGCGTCACTATCAGTCGGGGGCTTAACGCTGTCACTTGGGTATTGAAAAAAAATAGAATGTCTTGTGCTTGCAAATAGTGTTTTAGATTGTTCATCACTGACTGACAATCTATTTGTGCTTCGTCGGGAAAATAATAAGCTGCTGTAAATTTATCAAGTTCAGGTTCAAGTTCAATTAAATTTTGTTTGGTTAAATGCTGAAAATAATCCTTTATTGCTAATTTATTGCTTATACGTCGCGAAAAATGCTGCCATTCTGCTTTATCAAGAGGATGGTGAACAACAATACAACCGGCTTGTTGGAAATAAGTCGGTGCTGCTAATTGTTTAAGGATATTAGGCCAATAGTGCGTTATCGCTGCTTGACCTAACTGAGAAATGACAGGATCGGCTTTATCGCATTCCGAAAAGGGGGTTAATAGCCCTGCTGCTGCCGAACTACAATTACTGTCCCCCTGCTGTCCATCAAACAATGTGACTTGCCAGCCGGTATTGTGTAAAGCGAGTGCCAATAAGCGGCCCATGATACCCATTCCAACGATACCGGCTTGCATCATCATTCACCAGCTAAACAATCTGCAACGGCCGCTATGTCTGAATAAGGCACTTTGGGTAAAAATTGATTGGTATAACAATCAGTTATCGCAAAATTTTCATCGACAATGTTTAAGTGCTTAGTAAATCGACCTACTTTATCCCAATCCCGTTCAACATTCAGTAAATTACGTGAAAAGAACGGTAAGCTATGCATAAAGATCTTCTGATAGAGTGGCGTACGTAATTGTGGTTTTGCTTGACATAAACATTCATAGGCTTCTTCAGGTTGCTCCGTCGTTAATGCCGCACCCCGTTGGGTTGCACGCAAAAAAGCTTGGATTAATTCTGGCTTTTCTAAGGTTTGCTCTGGAACGATGAATTGCACCGAACAAAAACAACAACAACCCAAGCCAGCCAGTTGATCGATACGCAAAAATACCGTTTCACCACGGAGATGTTCTAATTCAAGTTTTTGGAAATTTACAAAACCGATACCGGTATCAATAATGTTACGGCAGATCGCATCCGTGACATTCATACCGATACGTACCGTTTCATAGCTATTCGGATCAATCCCCGCAAGCTCGGCGAGATTATCAATGATTTTTTTCCCAAACTCGCCGATATAGCCTACACGTTTACCAACAATGTCATGAAAGTTTTTAATACCACTGGATTTTAAGGCGATTAGACCGGTAGGTGGCTCATCGAGTAGCGTGCCAATTGATCGGACTGGATAGCCTTTCGCTCTAGCAGCTACCGTATGGATCATCGCCTTCACACCAAAATCGACGCGACCTAAACCAACTAATTCGGTGACATCACTGGGATCATTGGGTTCTAGTATCGCTAATTTAATGTCTTCTTGCGCATAAAAACCTAATTGCTGCGCGACAATAATCGGTGCATGATAAGGATTCGTATACCAATTGAGTAACAAGCTCACACGAGACTTTAATATAGACATTGCCAACCTCTCTTTAATGATGAAAAATGGAGATGGCAAAAGGCAAACATTCACATAGAATTGTAGAATGTTTTTTTGAAGGCGATCCTTACGCTGATATGAATCAGTTCAAGTTCGACGGGTCATATTCTCAGCCGTTTCCGACACCCCGCGCCATCTGACTTATCGATTTTATCCTAAATTTAATTGATTGTCTTGCAAGTATTATCTTCCGAAACCTTTGACTCTAAGGTCAAGTGCGCCACTACTTTCTAACCTACTCAGTTCCTGTTTTAAACGACCTTCTTCAGCCCATAATCGATTTTGTTGATTAGAACAGGTACTCTCTTCGCTCTTAAGCTGATCTAATGTTTGCTTTTCAGTGCTAAGTTCCCTTTGAAGCTTTTGTATTTCATTTTCTTTTTTTGTTACCGAGCTTTGTTTAGTAGCACGCTTTTTAGTCAGCTCTTTTAACTTTTCAGTACAGGCATTAACCTCAGTGCTTTTGTTTGCAATGGCTTGTCGAAGTTGTTCAATGGTTGGCATATTTTTTTTTTCCAAATCTAAAAATTAGAAAGCGCAGTATAAATAAATA
>JBDLTN010000031.1:0-13997 GCA_039805785.1 Pseudomonadota bacterium
TCATTCTATGCGCCTTACAAGAAAAAACCTTGGAAGAAGGAATAAATTGCGAGCAATTAAGCTATTTATTAAAAAATTTCATCAGCGTTAGTTTAATGAATCGTCATTATTTTAACTATGAAACCCATTCCGGGAAAGCCTGCTTGTTAAATTTAAATTTACCTTATTATCAACCTTTAGCGCTGCTTTTAAAATTACCTAAGCATAGTCAACAAGATAATTTGCTAGATTTAGTGTCTAATAATGAAATGAAAAAAAAATATTATGTTTCAGCAAAGTATAAAAAAAATCTTTACCGTTTTTACCAAAAAGAGGATGAAAAAAGGAATCAGCTTAGTGAAAATGGGTTAAACTTAGCGACACAACAAATAGTTTATCAACCGGGAACTTAACAATAATTTTTTACAGGGAGGCAGAGTATGTTAGAAACTGCTATAAAAATTGATGAAGAACTTCTATTACGCAAACATGCCGTTATAGGTGATTTCCAACAAGTTCAAGAGATTCTAAATCGAAATAAAACCAATCGAAACTTTAATATCAATGCGCAGAGCTCTAATGGAAATACCGCATTGCATTGGGCATGCCTTGATGCAAAAAAATATCATAAGGGTTTTTCTGAAAAATATTGCAAAACCATCCGCTTGTTAATCGAAAATGGAGCGGATTCTTTTTTAAAAAATAAACTCGGAGCGCTTCCGCTTGATTTTTTACAAGGCATGCATGTCGAAGTGAGTGGATCGAAAGATTTATCATCACAAAATCAAGACAAAGACTCCTGTTATTTCGCATTTATCACTGCATTATTACGAAGACAGTGCGAGAAAATAACAACCTCTGAAGAGCTAGAAGGTGAATTAGCAGGAGAAACTGCTTTTTATTTTATCATTGACTCCTTGAAATTAGTTCGTTTTTTCCCAAAAGTAGATCCTTCGCAAGAGAAAATTACCATTTTGAGTTTAGCTTGTGGTATCGCTACCGAAATATTCCCGCTCATGATATATTTTCAATCTCAAAATAAACAGCTTAATTATATTGGCATCGATAACAATGAGGAGATTATTAAAGATAATATCCAAAAATATGCCGCGTTTGAAAATGTAAAATTTATCTGTGCAGATGCGGCAAACCTCAGTGAAATAACCACTCACATAGCGCCTAATTCTATTGATATGGGAATATTGCGTAATGGTGACTTTACCGAAACGCATAATAGACAGAAAATATTTTGTAAAATAATCGATGAAATATTCCCTAGTTTGCTAAAGCCAGATTTTCCCTTATTAGTGAGCTTTCAAACCGAAACGGAATTACAAATATGTAAACAAAAAACTCAAATTCTGCAAAATTTTAAGCAATTTAAAGATAGCAATTTTTGTGATATTGGTACTCTGTGTCGTATTTTTGGTAAATATCGAAATGAAAACGTCTTTGCTTACTCCGATAGATTTACGGCTATTTTAAATTTAGAAGAAACAGATAAAAAACAACAAATGCAATTAAGTGATTTTTCTAAATTAAGTATGTAAATAGATTATTTTGAATGATTTTGATGCGTTAGACATGGATTGCATTAGACATCTTATCTGTATATAACAATGGATGGGTATTGCAGCAACGTCTGCTAAGATTAAGGTGTAAAAATTATAAAATCTGTCAGAATTAAATTAATAAAGTGTTAATAATTTTTTAATAAAACTAGCGTAATGTGAAGTTATAAGCGATAATCTTAGGAAAGTGCTTATGACGCAACTTGACGATAGTATTATTCAAAAGTTTGTAGCGCCACTCGATGACGCTTTGGTTACTCCTGCTAATAATTTGGTAATGGGTTTTGAACTAGACCATAAGCTATCTTACCCTGGCCCAGATGTTAGTCACCCTTATTCGTGTATTAATGATTCATCCAACGCAGTGGCCATTAAGTCGGGTGTGTTGGTTTATGCTGTCTTATCTATCATGGGAAATTTTGTTGCTCAACGTTACAGAAAATTCCGCAAAGCAGAAGCGCTGAGTCCGTATTTCATTTTTGAAAAACTTCCGGGCATAGAAGAATTTTTGAAAAAGAAGATCCTGCAGAATCAAAATGAGGCTTGTGCTTCTGAGATATTATTGGCTGCTGCTTATTATTATAATGCCGATCTTCCTGCGGCTGTACTTCTCTGGCGTCGATCCTGGGCGGCATTAACCCGATCCAGGCAGTATCTTAATTTAAAGAAATATTTACAGGCGCAGTTGCAAGCAGGGAAAACAAAAAAGGCCAGTCTTGAGAGAATTGATCAGGAAATTAATGAAACGCTAGCTACTTATATTAATGAAAAAGTTATCTATGGTGCATGGGTTGCTGAAAAACAAGCGGAAAAATGGATTGTTCGCCCAAAAAATCTACCCGAAGCTTGGCACAATTCACCTAAAATAGATATCAAAAAACCAAAAAATAAAACATTCACTCAAAAAGCGTGGCAGTTTATTGAAGCGCGTATCAATGAACTCGGAAAAGCAGGTTATGTTTTTTGGATATGTGTCTTTATTTTTTTCTTGCTTCCGGGGGTTGGTGTTGCAGCCGCACTCTTGGGAGGAGGATTGGTAGTTTTGCCACCGATTCTGATTAGTGTTGGTTTTTTGCTTGGAATATGGATACTAAAGTCTTTCAAAAAACTGCAAGGTCAAAAACAACCGCAAACACTGCTTAATGCAAATGCTATTCCGCAGGATGGTGCTAAGCTGTCACTGGAAAACATTGCTCAGCATCTTAAAATTGCTGCCTTATTGCAAGAAAAAACTAACTTTGTATCGGCAAAGCTCTTTCAAGAGATGAAAAAGATTGTTCAGAAAAGAGCGAATGTGCTCTTTGTTGGAGCTCTCCTCAATGGGTTTGTAGGCGGTCTTATTACTATATCACTTGTTTCCTGGTTGCTGTTTTCTGCTATAGGAGCCCTAGTAACGATTCCGCCATTAGGGATGTTTATTGTAGCGCTTGCTACACTGGTTTTTGGTATAAGCTGGGGAATTTACTCTGCTTGGAAGCATTTTAAAGCGCAGGATGCCCAACTTAATATCCGAGTGCAGAATTTAGCTGAATTAAAAAATGTTGGCGAAATTCCAAATATGTCACTTCGTGAATATGATCGTACTTTTCGGCGTGGACAAACTCATGCAACTGCTTGGACGAAGCTAAAGCAAATTTCTAAAAGACTTTGGGTGGCTTTCCTAGGTGTAGGAACTGGAATTTTTATTCTTAAAATTACTGGTTATGCAGTGGCAAATGCTTTTTTAGCAATGCTTATCGGGGGCTCTGCGAGTGTTGCTTTTTTACCATTAGCAGGTATTTTTCTAACCGGTGGATTACTTTATGCCGCTTGGAGTTTATATCGATATCATCTAGAAAGCCAAGAAGCACAAATGGATCAAGTCCTAAATACTCTGACTCATCCATTATTTAACGAAAATAAACAGCAAATTACCGACACGTATAAAGCTGCGAAAACTGTAGACAAAAAAACAAAGGTTCAGGAATCGCGTAGCATAAGTGTCGCAGAGAAACTTAACTTAATAGATAAAAAGCCTTGTATTTTAAATGGAAGTCCAATATTTTTTAAGAGTGTAGGGTTAAGACGAAGTGTGAGTTGTCCGGCAGATTTAAATTACATTGTGGGAGTTAAGAAATGATTTCGATGCGTAATGCATGAATTTCATTACGCATCATGTCACCGAGTGCCGCATAAATTAATTGATGGCATTCGACCGGAGGTTTATTGTTAAATAAGGGTGAGGAAATTCGTACTGCAAAATGGCCCGCGCCTTCTTCGGCGTGGCCTATATGCTGTTCACCTTCGTCAATGATATCCAAAAAGGTAGGAGCAAGTGCTTGATGGAGTTTTTTTTGAATGATAGATACTGTAGTGGGTGTAGGATTATTTTTCATGTTTTTTCATCGGATCGAATATAACGCGCTAAATAAATTGCTTGGATGAGTATAAATACAAACGTAATCCCCAGCAAGCCGAATAATTTGAAATTGACCCAAGTATTGGTATCAAAGCTATACGCGACCCATAAATTGATGCCGCCCATTAACGTAAAAAATATGATCCAATTTCTATTTAAAGATGACCAAAGATGCGCTGGTAAGGCAATATTAGTTTCTAACAGATGTTGGATAAGTGGTTTTTTACCAAAATATTGAGTTACTAAGGCGCCACAAGCTAGCAGCCAATACAGTGCAGTGGGTTTCCATTTAATGAATAATTCATTATGCAATAAGAGTGTTCCACCACCAAAGAATAGGATGAGGACTAAGCTAATAAGTTGTATACTAGGGGCATTACGGTGCTTAATCCAGTAACTGATGACCTGCAACAAACTAATAATGATGGCTGCTGCGGTGGCAGCATAAATGCCAAAAAGCTTGTAGGCGATGAAGAAGACAACTATAGGTAAAAAATCGACGAGTAGGCGCATGAATGAAGTTGTAGAGACTCGATGAGCTTAGTATATAACAGTGAGACTTGTTTAGGAAAGGGTTAGTAATGTGAGCCAGTTTCTCAAAATCCACCCAGAAAATCCTCAGCTGCATTTAATTCGGTTAGCCGCGAACGCTTTGATGAAAGAAGGAGTCATTGTTTATCCGACTGACTCAGCTTATGCCTTAGGCTGCCTACTCGGTATTAAAAAAGGTTTGCAGCGGATTCGACAGATACGGCAGCTAAAAGATCAACATTGTTTGACTTTATTATGTCGTGATATTTCGGAAATGGCAGTTTTTGCCCAACTAGAAAACACTATTTTTCGCTTAATAAAAGCCAATACGCCGGGTCCTTATACTTTTTTACTGCCTGTTACTTCACAGGTACCGCGTTATTTAATCAATGTAAAGCGTAAAAGCATCGGTATAAGAATTCCTGACAATAAAATTGTGCATGCACTTTTAGAGATGATTGACCAACCCTTAGTCAGTACCACGCTGATCTTGCCTGACACGGATTTACCTTTATTAGAGCCTGAAGCAATGTGTGATATTTTAGGTAAGCGCGTTGATTTAGTGATTGATGGTGGTTTTTGCGGTTTAGAACCCACAACGGTTATTGATTTATCCAGCAACACACCCGAAATTATTCGTTGTGGTAAAGGAGATATAAAACCCTTTCAATCTATTTGATATAATCTTCGCACTAGAATTTTTGTCTGTGTTGCCACTCAAATGCAATCCTCATGTAGATTATACATTCCGGTTGTTCTTTTTCGTGACGCCTTGGCAAAAATCCCATTGCGGCGAGTATTAAAATAAAGGTTAACTTATGAAAGTTCGGACACGTTTTGCACCCAGTCCTACCGGCTATTTACATATTGGTGGCGTTAGAACGGCGTTGTATTCCTGGCTCTTTGCAAAAAAACATCAAGGCCAATTTATTTTACGTATTGAAGATACCGATACCGAACGATCCACGCCTGTCGCAACTGAGGTTATTTTGCAAGGTATGCAATGGTTAGGTTTAGATTACGCTGAAGGTCCGATCTTTCAAAGTCAGCGTTTAGCCCGTTATCAAGAAGTGTTAGAACAATTATTAAAAGAAAATAAAGCTTACCGTTGTTATTGTTCTAAAGAACGTTTGGCCGAATTACGCGAAAGACAGCTGGCTGCAAAACAAAAGCCACGTTATGACGGCCATTGCCGCGATAGAATATCGACTCCCAGTCAGCACAGTTATGTCGTGCGGTTTCGTAATCCTTTACAGGGTGAAGTAGTGGTCGATGATCAAGTGCATGGTCCGGTTATTTTTCAAAATAGTGAATTAGATGATCTGATACTTGCGCGTAGTGATGGTACGCCCACCTATAATTTTACAGTGGTGGTGGATGATAGTGACATGCAGATTACTCATGTGATACGGGGTGATGATCATTTGAATAATACGCCAAGGCAAATTAATATCCTATTAGCCTTAGGCGCCCATTTACCTGTCTATGCCCATTTACCAATGATTCTAGGTAGCGATGGTAAAAAACTTTCGAAACGCACCGGTGCAGCTAATATTTTAGAATACCGAGATCAAGGTTATTTAGCAGATGCGATGTTAAATTATTTGGTTAAATTAGGTTGGTCACACGGCGATCAAGAAATTTTTTCACGTTCAGAAATGATTAATGCGTTTGATTTAAATCATTTAAATAAAGCATCGGCGGCCATTAATCCGGACAAACTGATTTGGTTAAATCAACATTATCTAAAAACTGATGATCCCCAACACATTGCCGATTTATTAGCTAAAGAATTTCAACGTTTAGAGATTCCAACAGCAAATGGACCAGATTTAATTAACGTTGTACTTTTACAACGTGAACGAGTTAAAACCTTAGTTGAAATGGCTGAGAAAAGTATTTATTTTTATCTAGCACCGAGCTTGGATAAGCAGGCTATTTCTGAGCAGACTTTGGAAATATTAAGAGTTTTGACTGATCGTTTGCTAGCGCTGATTGTTTGGACGGACGAATCAATCCATAACAGCTTACTTAATACTGCCGAAATCCTTGCTTTAAAATTAGGTAAAGTCGCCCAGCCCTTGCGTTGGGCTATCACCGGCAGTCATGTTTCACCTCCTATCAATGCGACATTATGTTTGCTCGGTCAGCAAGAAGTACTGAAACGTTTACAAAGACTATTAAATTAAATTTATATTAATTTTTTTTAAAAATTAAGTTGTAACTTAATAAAAATTAAGTTTAAATAAAAATAAACTAACTATAAAAGGATTTATATGAAAAGACCGAATTACTCTCCGGAAGAGCCTACTTTTTCTGGTTGGCCTATCACAAAAAGTTTAAAAATTTTATTATTAAATGAGACTAAATGGAAAGAATATTTTTTGATAGAATCCAATGGTTTAGCGATGATCTTTGATACACTATCCGATCAAATTAAATCGGTTAATTTTTTTGGTACTCCTTCTGAAACGAGTTTATTTTTTAGATTTCTAAAAGAATTTATTGCATCTAAACCACAATCTGAACGAGTTTTGAAGGCGTTTAGTCAAATTACCGCTGAAATTTTGGATAAACTCAGTTTAGAAACGCACTTTAATAGCGCACAAGAATGCGTTGCGATCCATTATCTTAAGTTATTAGCATTCATGCTAGAGCCTAATTATAGCTATCTATTTGAAATAGCAGAAATTAGTATTTGGACTAATGATTTTCAAAAAATTTCTAATAAACCCTTTAAATCACTAGAATTTTTATCAGAATTTCGTAAGACATTATTGTTAAGTTATCAATCACGGCCTTTTATTAAAAATTATCCTGCTTTAATCCAAACGAACCGTGAGTTAGCCTACGCAGCGAATAAATCCCAGAACAATGCAGAATTAATGGTGATGAAATTACTTGATAGCTTAGGTGTTCTGGATCATACATTAAAAACCAGCCCAATATATCAAGTTAAGCAAAGTCAAACAGGTATACACCAGTCTATTCAAATCACACTGAATTTAATTTATGATCAGTTTCAGCCTTATGTTGAGGCGAATCTTTTAAGATTTAGTGTCTATAAAAACTTTGTTAAACAAAGCTATCCGTTAGCAGATAACCAGGCGGAAATATGTGATATTATCAATAAACAAACACCCTGCAAATCAAATTACCTACGTTTTAAGGATAGTTATCCTTGCCCAAGCGGTCAATTAACTAAATTTTCTATCGAGATTAAAAATAATAATCTCACTAAGTATGATTTAGATAAATTATGTCTGGCTATGCGTGGGGCTGAAGGATTTCTTTCTTGGATGACAACATTTGGAGTGAAACCTAATTATAATGCGAGTAGATATGATTTACATTTATCCGACTCTAAAATAAATTTTTTAATCGATAAATTTCTTTTTGAACGCGATGATCCGCCACCAGATGCGTCTTATACTATATGGGCTACCTACTTTCCCTCTGAAAACAATCAAACCGATTTTTTAAAGGGATCGACTTATGCTCATACGACTAATCTTATAGAGATTATCCACGAATATATTCATCATTTGTATGCGCTCTATATTCCAGATCTAAAGCTCGATTTGACCTTGACTGAAGGGATAGCTGAATTATACTCTGGTGGTATATGTCCTGAAAGAAACATTCACAATTTAAGAAACTTTGTGAATGATACGTTTATATTTGAATTCTTTAAAGCCCGTAAATATCCTTTTTATTTTAATTCACTTAAGTGGGTCGCTTATTTAGTCAATGAACAGCCGGAATTCTTTAAAAGATTGATCGGTTTTTTACAAAAAAATGATACGGATGGCTTTTATGCCAGTCTTGATGCATTTATCGATAGCGACCATAATAGACAAGAGTTCGTGACTTGGTCGCAGCAGCAAGTCAATATTTGCAATACTTATCTCAGTCGTTTTCCTCATGGCCATCAGCCCCCTGTCATTTATTTAAGAACTATTAGTGACTATTTGAATCAGACACAAAATCTTAGCGAGCCTGAGGTTATCTTGACTAAACGAGATGTCTCCTTCCAGGCTAGGGAATTGGATTTATATGAAGTGATAGAGCATTCCTATTTAAGTTCTGACACTCAAGATTGGAGTAAAGAATTCTGGCAAGGGATGGAAACAGGAATACCCTTACATTTAGCAGCATTATTCGCTGGAATGACCTCGTCTATTCTGGATGAGGTGGGTTTAAATTATAAAGATAATTATCCTTCGCTTCCTGCTTATCTCAACAATGGCTTTAAACCCTTTATATTTGCTGCAGCGAGTGCCGGTTTGAATACGATCTTTTTTGATCAAGCGGTCGTAGAAGTAGAAGAGAAGTTTGCACGACTATTTGCTTACTTTATAATGAATTTTCTTACTGTGGTTATTGCTCAGCCTTTAAATAAAAGGTTGGCCGAAAGCATCCAGAACAAAGCACTTAGCTTCTTTGTCCAGATGATGACCTGGACGATGTTATGGAATCCTAGTTTATTCCTATCAGAAAGTAGTCGGTTATTTTCAACATTATTTTTACAAGTAACCCAAGCCTTATGCTTTAAAGTTGGAGAAGAATCTTACCAAATCGGAAAAAGGATATGTTCACCTTTTTGGCATAGAAACAAACCACAAACATTCGATATTGAAGAAGCCTTTATAGAAAGTGATAATGATGAAAAATCTTTTGAGAATAAAGTTAGCTTTAGACATTCCTAGCCGCAAAATGTTACTCAACTCACAGTTGACAGGATAGGGCACTGCGGTAAAATGCACAGCACGGGGCTATAGCTCAGCTGGGAGAGCGCTTGCATGGCATGTAAGAGGTCAGCGGTTCGATCCCGCTTAGCTCCACCAATCTTCCTTGATTCAAAATTTTTAGGCGTCTATTTTTATAGATTGTTTGCGTGAAACAAACAATCTATATTTAAATGCTTAGCTTTTTTTAAGCTTTGAAGAACTTGCTTCTTCACCATGCCCAGAAGATTCAGAGTTTATTGATTCTGAGCTTTCTGAACGGCTTAGCCTATTTTCAGCATTGCGCGAAAAAAAACCAGCTTGGTTACGGCTAAGTGTTGGATGTTGTGTTTCATTGCTAGTTTGTGATGTGGCTAAAATATCAGCATTTGAAGCTTGTGATGCTTGAGGTTGGAGTAGCGGTCTGGTAAGAGGTCTTTCCTGTAAAGCGCGCATGAAAAAATAACCCGCCGTCATGAGCATCCCCATTTGGATAAACACTTCAAACCAAAACTCAGGCGTGCTGGGTATTTGTCTCGCTAGCAGCTCGTAATCGCGCGTTCTATCATAAAAGGGTAAATTTATAACACTAGCGATGTTTGCAGATACTTGGGGATTAAGTGGCACACTGCAACGTAAGTATCTTCTTAAACCAAGTAATAAAAAAGCTAGCATTAAATTAAGATGACGATTATCCATAAGGACCTCAATGATTTTAAAAGGTTGCGGATATTAACTCGTAATAACCGAATTTTACAATAAGCATAGCAGTCTTGATAAACTATCCAATTGGACATAGATTTTTACAAAAAAATAAATTATAAATCTCAAGTGTAAGTTGATAATTTTGTTTTATAAATAGAGTAACTATATGCGAAAATTACTTTTAGCTATTGTGGGATACGGATTGTTCTTGAGTAACCTCGCTTTTGCTAAGGATCATTACGCGGTAGTTTGTGCGCCAAATACAAAAGCAAATCCTGAGATTAGACAAGCGCTAAAATGGTATCGCGATTCTGCAGAAAAAAAAGCGATTTATCATCAGACATATAACATGGGATTGGCTTATATCAAGCAATGGGTTGAGCAACATCATCCTAAACCTAAAACCTGGGGTGTGGTATTGGATATTGATGAAACCACCTTAGATAATTCCTGGTATTTTTATCAATGTTCCAGCTTAGTGCCGGATCCGGCAAGCTTTTCGCATTTTGTGACGATTCCACAAAAATCACAAGCATTACCAGGTGTGGTGGCATTTACCCAATCCGTTCATGAATTAGGCGGCTATGTGAGTTTGATCTCTAATCGGGATGGTTCTTATCTCGATAAATCTGGAATTAGCGTACTGCAAGCGACCATTAATAATTTAAAACAACAACACGTGACATTTGATCAAGTTATTTTAGCCAATAATAAACAGTCAGCTCATGCTAGCGATAAAAACCCGCGTTTTAATGCGGTGATCCACGGTTGTTATGTTGCGCATGAGATGGTATGGTCGAATAAGCTACCCGCACATCAAGTCATTGCTTACTTTGGTGATAATATCCAAGATTTTCCAAATTTAAAACAAGCAACGGTGGATGCTTTAGCCGATGTGGCGCCAGCCTACATGCAATTTGGGCGAGCTTATTTTATTTTACCTAACCCTTTATATGGTAGTTGGCAAGCCAATCGTTATGAATAGTTTTTGTTAGTTTATTGTTTAAAGAATGCTAACAGATCTTGATTAATTTGGTTTTTTAAGGTTGAGCATAAACCATGTGATGCGCCTGGGTAAACCTTTAATACGGAATCCTTGATAAGTTTTTCTGCGAGTAATGCCGAGCTGTTGATCGGTACAATTTGATCATCATCACCATGCATGATCAGCGTGGGAATATCAAATTTGTGTAGATCCTCTCTGAAATCACTTTCAGAAAGTGCTTTGATGCAATCAAAAATCCCCTTAAAACCGGCTTGCATACCTTGTAACCAGAAAATGTCTTTTAAACCTTGAGAAACCTTAGCACCCGGTCGATTAGCACCATAGAAGGGTGTGGAAAAATCTTTAAAGTATTGAGCGCGATCCGCTAACACATTTCGACGCATTTCATCGAATACCTTCATTTCCAGTCCATTGGGATTAGTTGTAGTTTTTAACATGAAGGGGGTAACCGCAGCAATCAGTACCGCTTTTGCGACTCTTTTTGTTCCGTGTCGACCTATGTAGCGCGCTACTTCGCCACCACCGGTAGAATGACCGACATGAATGACATCCTTGAGATCAAGTTCAGTTACTAACTTCGCAAGATCATCGGCATAAGTATCCATGTTATTACCTTGCCAGGCCTGCGTGGAACGACCATGACCACGCCGATCATGCGCAATACAACGATAGCCATGTTCAGCAAGAAATAACATTTGATCTTCGAAGGCATCGGCATTCAGCGGCCAACCATGGCTGAAAACCACCGCTTGTCCTTTACCCCAATCTTTATAATAAAGTTTGATATCTGCAGCATGTTCCTTGCCGATTTTAATGTAGCTCATAGATACTCCTGTAAGAATCATACCTGTAAAAAGCTGTGCATATATTACTTTAGCAAGTTTTTCGCTAGCGTCAATTGCGCTGTGAATCATTTGCTACTTAGCCATTTCTTAGTTTATTTATGAGATCGTATAGTTAAAAATTATTTATTTTTTTGTTTAAATGGACAATACTCTTGTTGTGTGGGACAATTAACGATTGCTTTTCTACCAAGAATAAAGGGTTTGTTTTCTCGGCCATGACCAAAATAGGGAAAGTAATAAATCGGGATAGTGGTTTTTTTAGCAAAAGCTGTAATGACCGTTTTAACCATCAAGCGCTGTTCATCGGTGGGGCTCGACTAAGAAATGCAACTGCAAGATAGAGTAGTTTTATTTTTGACATTGATTTGGATGATGACTCACATTTTTCATCTATTAGAAGAATTAATCGTCCTTCAAAAAAATATTTTTCTTTTACATTTAATTAAATTTTAAGGATCTTATCTATAAAATAAGTGAATAAATAATACAATATTTAATCTTAGTAAAAGTTATTTATTTTATTTGAATTATTTTTTTTTTTGGAGGAATTATGTTTTCAAATTCTGGGCATAGAGGATCTTATAGAGAAAAAAAACAAGAATCTAACCCTCAAAGCGATGAAGAACTACAAGAATTAAACAAGCAGTTAATAAGGTTTTGTGAAAAAGAAAACCCTGACGAGAAGTTCATAACTGATGTGGAAGAATTATTAAAGAAAGGAGCAGATCCTAACTACAATCCTGTATTTTATTTTCCTCCGTTGCATATTGTTAAATCTCGGGAAATTGCTAGTTTACTTATTAAATATGGTGGAAAAATAGATGAACCCAACTCAATTAATATGACTGCTATGCATATGGCCAGATCTGTGGAGATGATTGATTTTTTTGCAAGAAATGGAGCTGATTGTAAAACAAAAAGGGAATTTATAGGGGCTGGAAACTTCAAAACTGAACCTCAAACGCCCTTACAGTACCAGATAAGCATATCTTTAAGGGGTTTAAGAAGGGATAAGAGTCAAATTGAAAACTATCCGAATGACCCTAGTAAAAAAGCTAGGTACGAAAACACAGAAAAAAATGCCAAAGATATTGTAAACGCTCATATTAAAGCTATTTTTTTAAGCGATCCTAACGCTAAATTGGATGATTACCTTGTAGTTTCGGATAGAATGAAACAGGAAATGAGGATGAAGATTGGTTAATAGATTTTTGTAAAAAATCTTGGGCAGACCACAGCAAAGAAGTTTGTAAGATGCAAAAAACGAAGAAGCGAGGCACCGATTACTCATTATATGATTTTCTACAAGATAAACTTGAAATAAATCCACAAGCTGTTAAAGCTTTATTACCCTCGTTAGAAAATGATTTTACTTGCTATGCGCAGCAACTAAAGCAAAGGTTATTAAATAAAGACTTTTATAAAAAGGAAATTGCTAACCAAATTATTCTTTCAACTAAAGAAACTGAAGAAAGTATAGAGATAGCGCTGAATAGCTCATGTCTAGAAAAAGTCTTGGACAATTCAACAAAAAAGGAATTTAACAATTTACATGATTCATTAATAAAAGATAAAAAGCAGCAAGACAGTCAGCAGGGTAAGGAAGTATCCGCAGTTACTCAATATTCTGATGAAACAACGTTATGCGATCCTACAGCTAAAATAGATGTTATAGAAAATGATAGCAAACATTTAACTGAAGGTCATGGTTTGAGAAGAACAGACGCTATAAAAAAGAGAACCTTAGAACAGCAGTTTGCTAATAAACCTGCTAATAAAGAAGATGACGAACATAAGGTTATAGAACAATTAGCAATAAAGCTTAGGCAACTTTCAAAGGTAACAGAAAATCCTAAATGACTTTTACGTCAGCCTAATAAACTACTGGAATTAAGTAAAAATCAAGCAGAAAAAAATGAATCTTTAGATTTAAAAGAAGAAAAGCGTAGAGGATTTTTATATCAGCCTAATAAGCTACTGCAGTTAAGTAAAAATGAAGAAGAAGAAAATCTTAAAGGACTTTTACGTCAGCTTAATACGCTACCGGAGTTAAGTGAAATTAAAGCAGAAGAAAATGAATCTTTAGATTTAACAAAAGAAAAGCCTAGAGGACTTTTCTCTCAGCCTAATGAGCTACTGCAGTTAAATAAAAATCAAGAAGAAGGAAATAAATTTAATCTTTTTTTCTTAAGTAACGAAAAGCAGAAAAAACAAGAAGAGAAGGAAAAACAAGAA
>JBDLTN010000032.1:0-13913 GCA_039805785.1 Pseudomonadota bacterium
ATAGAAACATTTTTTGAGGGTAAAAAAATCTGGCAGGAAAAAGTTGACAGTCTTAACTTCAACTGACAGTAAGCACGACTGAAAAAACGGGTAACTGTCACATTAAGTTTGAACCACTACATTTAATATCAAAAAACCAACGATGGATCGTTAATGCTTGAGTTTCTGTTTTTTCTTTTATCCAAGGAAATGTCATGCAGTTTTCATAAGAACGATTTAAAGCTAATTTTGCATATTCATCTGGATTTTTCATTTGAACGCCAGGTATTTTTATTGAAGAAACCCATTTAGTAATAAAATCGTTTTGAGATAAATTTTGACTATTTAACAATGCATCTATTCCTCCACATTGGCTATGTCCTAGTAAAATAAGGTGTTTAATATTTAATAGACAAATCCCAAATTCTAAGGCAGCACTTGTTCCGTGCAATGCCTCATCCTTTTGATAAGGTGGAACGATATTCGCGACATTACGCACCACAAATAAATCCCCTGGATTACATTGGAGGATTAAGGCGGGATCGACACGTGAATCACAACATGAAACAACCATTATTTGCGGCTTCTGACCAGAGTCGGATAAATATCGCATGACTGCATTATCACCAACGGCGTATTTCTTTCTGAATAGGCTGTAGCCATGTAATATTTTAGTAAAAATATGACCCATGTTTTTCTCCACATCAATACTTACTGTAAATAAATATTTAACTTGAGACTGGTTTATTATAAAAAGAACGAAAGATTTTTAACATCTTTGGATATTACATTGCGACACAATGAGACACATCTCATAAAGAAAATGGCGTCCCCAAGGGGAGTCGAACCCCTGTTACCGCCGTGAAAGGGCGGTGTCCTAGGCCTCTAGACGATGGGGACCTGCGGTTTTAAGGTCCGCTATTTTGGCTGCGCTTGACTAGAATGTCAATGTCTAAAATAAACTCTTTGCACTTGAATTTTTATCTGGATTGCCGCTCAACTCGCAATCCTCATGTATATTAATATACACTCTGGTTGCTTTCCTTTTCATAGCGCCTTGCCAAAAAATCCAATTACTGTGAGTATAATTACATGGAGTCATTTTTTTACAAAAATTTATTTTTACGTAATATATTTAAGCTTAATACTATTTAGGTGATAATTCATGTCGAACCAAACCATCAACTTAAACAATACACTCTATCAATATATGTTATCCGTTTCCTTGCGTGAGCCTGACATTTTAAGGTCGTTAAGAGAAACAACGCTTAAACTATCCTCACATAACATGCAAATTGCGCCTGAGCAAGGGCAATTGATGGCATTTCTGATTGAATTAATCGGTGCTAAAAAAACATTGGAAATAGGCGTCTATACGGGCTACAGCTCCTTAGCTGTCGCTTTAGCTTTGCCGGAAACTGGAAAAATCATTGCGTGTGATATAAATACTGAAACAAGCACTATAGCACAAGATTTTTGGCAAAAAGCCGGTATAGCCCATAAAATCGACCTTAAATTAGCGCCTGCTTTAGAAACTCTTGATAGTTTAATTAAACAAAATTACTCGAATAGTTTTGATTTTATCTTTATTGATGCAGATAAAAACAATTACCTAAACTATTATGAACGCTCCTTAGCATTACTTCGTCCAGGCGGCCTGATGCTAGTCGATAATGTCCTTTGGAATGGCCGCGTCGCTGATACAGACAATCATGACAAACAAACCCAAGCCATTCGGGAATTCAATCAAGCTATTTATCATGATAAAAAGATTAGTATGTGCTTAATACCTATAGGTGATGGGCTTACTTTAATCAGAAAACGTTAAAACTTGAATTTTGGATAAAAGGTTTATATTGTTGCAATATCTCCTTTTTGTTCTAACCATATTTTTCGATCGACGGCTCGTTTTTTTGCTAGTAACATATCCATTAAAGAAAAGGTTTTTTGTTCATTATCTATAGTAAGTTGAACTAACCTTCGAGTATCAGGAGCCATGGTTGTTTCGCGCAATTGCATAGGATTCATTTCACCTAAACCTTTAAATCGCTGTATGCTTACTTTTCCTTTTTTACCTTCTGCATTCAACCTATCTAAAATACCTTGCTTTTCTGCATCATCCAACGCATAAAAAACTTCTTTACCAATATCAATACGATAGAGGGGAGGCATAGCAATATAAATATGTCCTTTTTCAATTAAGGATCGAAAATGTTTTAAAAATAAACCGCATAGTAGCGTAGCAATATGCAGACCATCAGAGTCTGCATCCGCTAACACACAAATTTTACCGTAACGTAAATCTGATAAATCGTTAGACCCAGGATCAACGCCTAAAGCCGTAGCAATATCATGAATTTCTTGTGAACTTAATACTTGATTACTCGCTACCTCCCAGGAATTTAATATTTTTCCTCGTAAAGGCATGATTGCTTGAAACTCTCTATCTCGCGCTTGTTTTGCTGAACCGCCTGCTGAATCACCTTCAACTAAAAATAATTCTGTGCGACTTAAATCTGTTTCTGTACAATCAGCTAATTTTCCTGGTAATACGGCTCCACTCAACACTTTCTTGCGTGCAATTTGTTTACTGACACGTAAACGTTTTTGTGCATTCGCTATCATTAACTCTGCTAAACTTTCCGCTTCAGAAATATGTTGATTGAGCCATAGGCTAAAAGCATCTTTTATTACACCTGAAACGAATGCAGCAGACTGACGCGAAGTCAGTTTTTCTTTGGTCTGTCCAGAAAATTGGGGCTCTAATAATTTTATAGACAGTACATAATGGCATCCTTCCCAAACATCTTCTGGCGCTAATTTTAAACCACGGGGCAATAGGTCGCGTAATTCACAAAAATCTCTCATTGCTTCTAGCAAACCAGTACGTAAACCATTCACATGCGTTCCACCTTGAATAGTGGGAACTAAATTAACGTAACTTTCCATCAACCCTTCACCATTTTCTAAAAGCCAGCATAATGCCCAATCAACTTCCTCAGTTTCTGCAGCAAAATGACCATGAAAAGGTTCGGTAGGTAAACAGGTGTACTGGTTTAAACTATCTTTTAAATAACTGACTACACCATCCTCATAAAACCATTCCTCTCTTTTATTGTTTTGCTTATCGGTAAAACTAACATGTAAGCCTGGACAAAGAACGGCTTTTGCCCGCAAGCTATGCTTTAAGCGATTGACAGAAAATTTCTCGGTATCAAAATAATGCTTATCAGGCCAAAAACGTAAAGAAGTACCTGTTAATCCCTGATCAACTTTACCAACTTTTTTTAAGTTGGATTTTTTATTTCCATGTTCAAACTGAATTTGATATATAAAACCATCGCGTCTAATGCTAACTTCTAAATGACTCGATAAAGCATTGACTACGGATACACCAACTCCATGTAAACCACCTGAATAACGATAATTTTTATGATTAAATTTACCACCTGCATGAAGTCTTGTCAGAATAAGCTCCACACCGGTTACTTTCTCTTCAGGATGAATATCGACAGGCATTCCACGACCATCATCACTTACTTCTAAAGAATTATCCGAATATAACACCACATCGATATGTCGTGCATAGCCCGCCAATGCTTCATCAACACTATTATCAATAACTTCCTGCGCCAAATGATTAGGCCGAGAGGTGTCGGTATACATACCGGGTCGCCGTTTTACCGGATCGAGGCCACTTAAAACTTCGATTGCTTCAGCAGTATATTTTTTTGAAGAGGATTTAGATTTCATAATTTAGTAAATTACTCGCTTTTTAAAAATGCGGCTCTGACGATTTGCTCATTAAGTTGCAGCCATTGTAATGCAATAATCGTCGAACTATTATTAATTTTTCCTTGATTGAGTAAATCAAAAGCAGATTTTAAACTTAAAACATGCAGCCGAATATCTTCGCCTTCCTCAGCCACGCCATGAATGCCTCGAGCTAACTTGGCATCAATTTGCCCACAAAAAAGATACATCCGTTCAGAACTTCCACCTGGACTCACCCAGTATTGATAAATTGGAAATAATTTTGTTATTTCCAAACCACTTTCTTCTTGTGTTTCTCGTCGTGCTACTTGTTCTAAATTTTCATCTTTCTTAATGACACCCGCTACGATTTCCATCAACCATGGATTTTCGGTTTTATTAACAATGCCTACTCGAAACTGCTCAATGAGAACCAGCTGATCATTATTCGCATCAAACAACAAAACTCCCACCGCTTCACCCCGTTCAAAGACCTCTCTAAGTCTTGGCTGGCTCCAACCACCATTAAATAGACGAAATTGGAGCTTCCATTGTTCTATCTGAAAATGTCCCTGATAAACAATTTGTTGCTCTAAAATTTTGACATCTGAGTTATTGAAATGAGAATTCATAGGGCTATATCTCAATTATGAAATCTGGCATAATAAGCCATATTATACCTAGAAAAACCTAGATTTTTGCTCTTTTTAATACAAAAAAAATAATGAGACTATTCAACTTTTTTACTCCTAGGTCCACCTGGAAGCTGAGTAATTACTTTAAGTTATTATTAAGTATTTATTTGTTTTTTACACCTTTTACTGCTATTTTTGCTGCAGATTTAATCGATATTTATAAGGCTGCTTTAACTAGTGACCCTATCTATCAGGCCGCTGTATCGACCCGATTAGCACAACGCGAAGCGATACCTCAGAGTGTAGCTGCTCTTTTACCTAATATCTCAGCCCAGGCTAACATTTCTAATAATTATCAAAACATCACACAACCTCCGAGTATCGGTCAGCCTAATGGAATAAGTAACTTCCAGTCTCAAGGATACAATATCTCGATTAGGCAACCCTTAATAAATGTCAATGATTGGCTAGCTGTAAAACAAGCCCGAAATACCGGTAAACAAGCTGATCTAACCTTGGCTGCAGCGGCACAAGATTTGATTCTCCGTGTTGCATCTGCTTATTTTGATGTTTTATCTGCTCAGGATACTCTTAAACTTACTCGAGCAGAAAAAGCTGCTGATAGTAAGCAATTAAATCAAGCTCAGAAACGTGTTCAAGTTGGTTTAGATGCCTTGACAAGTGTTTACGAAGCAAAAGCTGCCTACGATAAATCACTGGCTAAAGAAATAAGCGCAGAAAACACTTTACGCAATAATCAAGAAGCTTTACGCCAATTAACAGGACAAAATTATTCCTCCATAAAGTCATTTGCAAAAAATATACCGCTACAAACTCCACAGCCCAAGCATATCGAAGCTTGGATTAATGCAGCTACTCAGAATAATTTGAAATTAATGGCTGCTCGTTATAGTGTGGAAGTATCGAGAGAAAAAATAAAGAGTCAAGACTCTGGACATCTACCCAGCTTAAGTTTGATAGGTAATTATGGAAAAACCGATGCCTTTAATAATGCTCCAAGCACATTTAATAAAAATGGCGGTACTTTAGGTATAGAATTAGATGTACCGTTATTTGCCGGTGGTGCAGTTTCTTCTAAAACTCGTCAAGCACAATATGAGTATCAAACTGCTGCGGCTAATTTAGATAATACCTATCGTATGCTTATCATCAACACCAGACAAAAATATAATGACGTACTAGCCGATATTAGTAAAATTAAAGCTGAGCAGCAAGCCATCAAATCCGCTCAACTTTCACTGGATAGTACCGAAGAAAGCTATAAAGCGGGTACACGGACTATTGTTGATATCCTGATTGCACAGCAAAATCTCTATGATGCAAAACGTACCGCGGCCAGTGATAAATATAATTATCTATTAGATACATTATTATTAAAACAAGCCGCAGGCAGTTTAAAACCGCATGATTTGATACAGATTAATCAATGGCTTTAGCCGGCCCTTACTAAACGAAATGCTTCCCTAACACTTTTTAATGTCGTTGTTTCTGTAAATTTAGATTTAAAAAAAGTTCTCTGCTTTTTCAAAATAATATCGCGAGAGTCTTGTTGTTGTTTATAAACCATTGCTGACGCCATGTCCATTACTCAATCCATTAGCCATATTAGCTTCTTTGGAGGTTTCTATTTCATAATTATGTAAAACTTCATCTATGTTTTCACCATTTCTTAAACCTTCAGTAATATAATTTAAGCCTTTTTCCTCAGATAATTTTACTAAAAATTTTTGTTTTTCTTTTGCAGTTTCTTTATCAATATTTGCAGAATCTAAGCGTCGATGAGCTTGATCTAACATCCATTGCGGACGTTCTCTTTCTTGCCATTGTTTGGATAATTCTTTTGGCTCAGCTCCTTGCTGCAGAGTGCCATGTTCATGATCATGAATATCAAAACTTTTCTTAATTGAGCCAAAAAAAGTTAAACTATCTTCGGATCCTTTAAAAACCCAATGCCAAATCGCACTTGGCAATAATAAAGGGAAAAAAACAATATTTAATAAAGGTAGTTCAAAAATATTTTTTATAGCTTCAAAAAAATCGACTCCATGTCCAAATTTTTTAAACATCCAATAAAAAACACTAACTAACAAAAGGAGGGGAGAAAGAATAACTTGCAAAGGTAGTTGTAAAAGATTTCCGTGATCGTGGCCATCATCTTCCTCATGATGGGGATGTCCATTATGATCATGATGACAATCGCTGTCTCCAGTTAGAAAGCTAAGATCTTGCAATCCTTCAGATATAGCACATACACCTGCTACTACTGCAGGAGGGACATCCCTAAAACGATCAGTACCTAAACCAATACTAATCAAATGACCGATAAAAACCAAGGATTGTAATGGCGAGATAATTAATTTAGCTAGAATACGAAGTGGATTAAAAAATTGTATCCAGGTCTCCTTTTGCTTAATACTCTTTAGTTCATTAATAATATCAAAGTAAAAGGATTTTAAAGTCTTAATAGGATGTTTTAATCCTTTAAATATTGCCAGAAATATACTTTTACAGTTATCAATAGTTTGCAGCGTAGTACTGAAACCATAAATTAAATCTGTTGCAAAATTTATGGGTATTAGGATAGCACTCGCACAATAAGCCACAAAAACAGGTAATTTAGGCGCTAATAATTTAATACCCTTCTGCATAGCTATCCAACAAGTGCCCCCCGATGCAAGCGTTGCAAATACTGTTAAGCTAGCAATTCCCACTATCACTACAGATAAAGCAAACAATCTAAACAAATAAGCACTGATAGATTCTTCAGTAGTTCGTTTAAATAAATCAATTGTTTTACTACAAGCTTTACTAATAGCATCATTTTTTACAATATCAGTAATTGCGTAATATAATAAAAATGTTGCTCCTATAGCAGCAAATAGAGCAACTGGCCATACAATTGCAGATAGCATAGTGGCTGATAATGACAATGCTAAACCTATGGTTATAGCTTCTTGCACTGCAAAAGCAGTAACAAATCCTGAGACAATTCCCATTAAAATACTAATTATCCAGAAAAAACGTAAAAACCATACACTACGTCTTGCTGATTTCAGTTCAATTAAGCTAGCATCTTTGATTTCCTTACTAATATAGGAATTTCCATTACTATCACTAGGTTCAGTTATCTGTTGGTAAAGATAAGCTTTTAATTCTTCTAAACATTTTTTAGCCTGTTTTATATCCTCATCCTTAGCAGTCGGATCGTTTTTTAAGGCTTTATATTTCTTTCTTTGATTAAAATAGTCGTTTAAAAAAGCGCATTGGCTAGCGATCCAATCCTCACCTTTTCTATCAAGAAGCTTATTTAATTCTGAAAACAGTAAATGCCTTTCAGCATTTGGCATAAGCAATTTTAACCTTGCCAATCCTTTAAAAATACTAGTTCCAAAAACCTTTCCTTCAATTACTCCCGAAAGAAAAAAAGCTAATACGGCGGGAATAATATAAGGATAAATAATCCATAATCCAGAAAAACTTAAAAAACCGACAGACAGGACTGTGCCCATTGTCAAAAAAGTGGCTACTACGTAACGTAAGGCTTTAGTTTTTTTTACTCGCATTTCAACCTCTCAGATCGCAACGACAAACAATTTATTAATAATTTAGTAAAAATTATCAATGAGATTTCTTTAAGAATAGGTATTTTAATCCCCGTAGCTTAAACAAAAATTAAATGATATTAAGAATCATTCCTATTTGAAGGCGAGATAATAACCAAGAAAGGTCGAATCATCAAGGGGAAGTTTTTGCGGGGTTAATAAGGACAAATATTTTTCATGTAATGCCAATACTGCGTTCCGCAAATTTAGCAAACTGGTTTCATTTTGAATGATATCATCTGCTTTATTAACACTTTCTTCAGGGGATATTTGTGCAGCTAAAATGGCCTTAATCTGGCTTTTTTCCAATAAATCTCGTTCGTGAGCGCGCTGAATTTGCAGCTCTCTAGATGCGGAAACAAGTAAAATCCGATCCAATTGAATAAAATCTGGAAAAGAAGGTTTTTTTTTAAGTAATGTTGAGGTTCTGCTCTCAAATAATAAAGGTATGACCACAAGATTATATATTCCAGTAGCCTTTTGAATTGAACTCTTTATTTCACGAAAAATTAAAGGATGCAGTAATTCTTCTAACCATTTCCGATCTTTAGGATAAGCAAAAATGATTGCTCTTAGCTTATCACGATCTAAAGTTTCATTTTTTTTGAATATACCTGCGCCAAAACGTGCAATTAATTCATTGTGAATTTTAGGGGAATTATCAATGAGCTTACGACTAATTTGGTCAGCATCGATAATACTTACTCCCAAATCAGCAAAATAACGGGCTATAGTAGATTTTCCAGTCCCTATTCCACCCGTTAATGCAACAGTAAATTTACTCAAAATTTAATGCGTAATAATAGAATTTGAAGAATTCTCTTTTTTCCCACTACCTCCCTTATCCTCTTGTTCTTGCATTTGCTGGGCATACAATGCTTCGAAATTGACAGGCGCTAAATAAAGGGGTGGAAAACCCGCGCGACCGACCAAATCTGAGACTGCTTCTCTAGCATAAGGAAATAAAATAGTAGGGCAGGTTATACTCATTACTTGATGATTTTGTTCTTCAGTGAACCCTTTTAACGTAAAAAGACCTCCTTGTTTTACTTCAACCAAAAATAAGGTTTTATCCTTCGATTTCGCCGTGACAGTAATTTGCAAGACAACCTCATGATTGTCGGCTCCTATGTCGGTAGTGTTCATAGTAAATTGCAAGTTTAACTCCGGCTGCCATTCTTCTTGAAAAGCCTGCGGAGAATGAGGAGTCTCGAGCGATAAGTCTTTGACATAAACACGTTGAATAATAAATTCTGGCTGCTGAGGCTTGCTGGATTGATTCATAAATTACTCGTCTTTTAGTAAGGTATCTAATTCACCAGAGGTCGCTAATTTGGATAAATCATCGAATCCCCCAATAGATTTCTTATCAATAAATATTTGCGGGACTGAACGTCGCTGACTTAATTTCACCATTTCGGCTAATTTATCTGGATCTTTATCAACTTGAATTTCTTCGTATTTAACTCCTTTTTTGTTTAATAATTCTTTAGCATCTGCGCAATAAGGGCAGCCTGGCGTGGTATAAATCACTACTTTTTTTTGCATAAAAACACCCTTTTAAATAAATGGAGATTTAGCTTTTGATAATAGGCAAAGCTGCGTTCTGCCAACTCAGAATCCCACCTTTAAGATGGTAGCATTTAGTAAATCCTGCGTTTTTTAATAGTCTACCAATTTTATGATGTGATTGTCCTTGACTATAATTAATGATAATAGGCCTTTCTCGATATGAGTCAAGCTCACTTAATTTTGCTTTAAGTTCAGAAAAAGGAATATTTATGGATTCAGCGATATGTCCTTTTTTAAAACTCTGAACGTCACGAACATCTAAAAAAATAGCATCTTCTCGGTTAACCTTAAAAATAGCTTCCTGGACACTTAGAGGCAAAGTGCCAGTTAGCTTAGCATGTAATTCAAAAGTCAGTAATAAAATTAAAATTACAAAAAAAGCTAGCCACAGTTCCCAATGTCGCAAACTAAATTCAATAAACTGCTGCATTTTCTTTAACCTTTATGGTATTTATCTTTGTCTTAGGTACACTAGTCTAGCGAAATTTAACACCCATCGCTATACTCTTTTACATTTTAATATTGAGAAATTGGTTTTTATGTCTATCCAAATAGAATCACAGCTTCCAGAAGGCTTAAAAAACAAGCAAGCGGATTATAAAAATTTACTACTTGAACTGATGAGTATGGCAAAAAAACAAGGGGCTACCCAAGCTGAAGCCAGTGTGAGTTTTGATACTGGTTTTTCCGTCATGGTTCGGAGTCAAGAAGTTGAAACAATTGAGCATAATCGGAATAAAAGTTTAGGAATAAATGTTTATTTCGGTCACAAAAAAGGCTCAGCAAGTACCTCAGATTTTAACCCTAAAGCCATTAAAAGCACCTTTGAAGCAGCTTGTCATATAGCGCGCTTTACAGCAGAAGATTCTTTTAGCGGTCTGGCAGAGCCCCAATTTTTAGAAAAAAAACCCGCTGATTTGAACCTTTACCATCCTTGGTTAATCGATCCTCAAAATGCTATTGAAATGAGTAAAGAATGTGAAGCAAACGCCCTTGCTATAGATAACCGGTTAACCTTGTCAGAAGGAGTCAATCTTTCTACTCAGGAAGCCATTTTTGTTTACGCTAATAGTAATGAATTTTTAGCAGGATACCCTAGCTCATTGCATAACATTTCTTGCAATTTAATAGCAAAGGATAAAATGGGTATGCAGCGCGATGGTAGCTTCACAATAAGTCGTAATCCAGAGCAACTACAATCGATTAAAAAATTGGCTAAGGAAGCGGCTGATAATACTATTAAACGTCTTAGCTCAAAGCGTATTGCTACTTGCCAGGGGCCAGTGATTTTTCATTCAGAAATTGCCAGCGGATTGATTAAAACTTTTCTAGCAGCCATTTCCGGGGGAAATCTTTATCGCAATGCCTCTTTCTTAGTTAACCATATTGGAAAGTCGGTTTTTGCTAAAAAAATTTCTATCTATGAAAAACCTCATATACTGGGTGCTTTGGGAAGTGCACCCTTTGATGATGAAGGGGTCCGTACTAATGAACGGATTTTAGTTGACGAGGGTATCTTATCTGGATATTTATTAAATAGTTATTCAGCTAGAAAGTTAGGCTTGCAAACAACAGGAAACGCAGGTGGATTTCATAATATTCTACTTAAAACTAGCCAATTTCAGCTTAGTGATCTATTAAAACAGATGGGGAAAGGCTTGTTAATTACTGAAGTAATGGGGCAAGGGGTTAATTTAGTAACCGGTGATTACTCGAGAGGTGCTGCTGGTTTTTGGGTTGAAAATGGAGAAATTTTATTTCCTGTGGAAGAAATTACTATAGCGGGTAACTTAAAAGATATGTATCAAAATATCATAGCAATAGGCAACGATATTAATAATAAGAGCTCTATCCAAACGGGTTCAATCCTGTTAGAAAATATGATGATTGCAGGGACACAATAATTTAAATTATATAATAAGTGATGACTTATCTCTATTTTTACCACAATTGGATTTTCTGTGCATGATCTAAAATTAATGATGATTTTTAATTAATGAGCATGAAGCGGCAAGGCAAGCAAAAATGTAAGTATGTAGAATTTAGGCTCGTTCTGTAATAGACCACACACTTATACCATCCAATGTACCAAGGGATAAGTAGGTTTTTAAGTAATCTTGGAAAAAAACATCTAACACTTTTCCTGCTTTTGATGAAGCCATTCGACAATAAAGTTGTCCATTATTCCAAATGGCGAATCCCATATGTAATACATTCATTGGAGTTCCTATTCGCGAACTTAAATAAGAATCATGACCTACAAAAAAAATTAAACTTCCACTAGGAATTCTTCGCCGTAGTTCAGGATTTTGTAACAAATCAAACACTGGGATATAAGCAATTCTTACATTCTTACTGCCATATAGCGCCGAACCTTCTGTTTTTAATTGAAATAATAGTGCTGTTTTTTGCTGAGGATTTAGATAGGGAATTTGAATCCTATCTGTAGTTAAGTGGTGGTACCAATTTTGTAAGTTTATTTCAGTTGTAGTAACTTTAGTTTTCTCTGATGCAATTAAATAGTTTAACTCATGAATAAATCCATTTCTTTTATTATTGGGAATCCAATCAGCACTAGGAAAATGATTCCGCTGAGTAAAACTTACATTACCTGCTTTATAACGAATTTGATCAATTTTGTTTCTAAAGTCTATAAGATTCTTTGCTAATGCCAATGCCATAACAGTATCAACATATGTTTCACAATCAAAATAATCGAAGCGATATAAAGGATTTTGATCGTATTTACCATTAATGCCTTCACCCAACGCTCCTTCCAAATAGGGTGTATTTAGTAACGCAGCACTTTGGATTTCAATTCGTCGTTGGAGTGGATAATACTGGTTTGAAGCAATTAATTGCTGGACAATCTCATCATCATTAGCTTGAGTATTGGCAAAGCTCAAAGGTATCAACAGAAAATAAACTGCAATAAAACGACAGATAAGTCGATACTGCGTTATCACCCCTCCTCACCAAACCTGTCTGTAACTAATTTTTCAAGCACTGTTAAAGCTGCGGCTTCATCTTCTCCCTGGACGATAACTTCAACGGGGCTACCTTGTCGAGCTGTGAGACCCATCACTTCTAAAATACTCTTTCCATCTACTTGTTTACCATTACATTTGAGTGTAATTTGACTAATAAAACATCTTGCGATTTTGACCCACTTCATAGAAGCACGTGCATGTAATCCCAATTTGTTATTTATCGTAATAATTTTACGTATCATAAGCGAGGAAATTAATCCTCTATTTTTCCTCTAATACTAAAACTTTCGCCACATCCACAGGCAGCCGTTTGATTTGGATTAATGAATTTTAACGCCCCATTAAGTCCATTTTGCACATAATCGATACAAACTCCCCGTAGGATGGGAAAGCTCGCCTGATCAACAAAAACATCTAAATCATTATCAATAGAAAATTTTAAATCCTCAGAATGAAAGCTATCTACATAATCAACTACATAGGAAAAACCAGAGCAACCAGAACGCTTAACACTCAAACGAAAGCATTTCTCACGTATTTGCTTAGCAAGTATCTTTTTAATATGTTGAACCGCAGAAGGAGTTATATAAAGTTGATCCCTCTTACTTTTATGATCAGCAGGGTCGTAGATAGGAACATTAATTTGTGTCATAACCCCATATTACCACTGAATAAGTTAGGTAACAAAGTAGTGATTTTATTCCCCTTCTCCCAAGTAAGTAACATTTAAATATTTGTAGTTATTTTACCTACAAAAATGATGAAATGGATTTTTTTTACTCAAAAATCAGAAAAATTTGATTGTAGTATTAGAAAATGCTTAATGAATTTTTATGAAATTAGGCGCCAAAACAGCCTTTCTATTTAAGGAGATCTAGCCAGAAAAGCCTTAAGCATCATAAATCTACAATAAAAAGGCTCTCAGTTTATGAAATTTTGCAGCAAGGAGAAAAAGCCATTTTCATTCCAGACTTTCTCAAAACCCCAACAAAAAATTACAACCCAGACATATTGTATAATTGCTCATAAAAAATTCGTGTTTAAACTTTTAATGAAACTTTCTGCTTGTGTCATAAAAGTGTTTGCTGTACGTTTAACTTTTAGCTAATAAATAAACTCAACTTGCCCTTTCAACGCTTTCATATGTTTAACAAATTAGATACTAAACTACTGGGGGGGATTTTACTCATAGTAGGAACAGCAATAGGGGGTGGAATGTTAGCATTACCTATTGCAACAGCTGAAGCAGGTTTTACAAATTCTTTGATCCTTCTATTATTATGCTGGTTCATCATGACTGCCAGTGCCTTTCTGCTCCTTGAGGTTAATCTATGGCTTCCCGCCAATACTAATATTATTTC
>JBDLTN010000033.1:0-13643 GCA_039805785.1 Pseudomonadota bacterium
TTATGTCACTTGGATAAGCCATTTTTCTTTTTACCACTAATTTCCACGTGCATCTTTATAACCTATTTTCCTATTTATTTAAACCATAAAGACAGGTTCTTAACGATTGCAAGATTTGAAGCGTTAATCCTAAGGTCATTTGCATGAATTGGTCGATATCTTCATTGATACGTTGATCGGGATTATCTATCTTCTTTGCTAACTGAAAACGATAATAATTTTTTTGGGCTAACCAATTACGCAAGGTATTCTTTGTCAACCATTGTCGCCAACGTAACGCGAGCAAGCCATTCACATAAAGTGCAAAACCAAAAGCTAAAAACATCAAGGTAATGACGAATGCCATCACCATTAAACTTTGCCACATCAATGGCTTATTAAAATTTTGCAACGCATTAAAGAGATTTTTGGTACAATAGCTTAACCAAACGCTACCTTCTACGCCCATAAACGTAAGAACTAAGTTTAAAAAAAGTAATGTATAGGCAAGTTTTTTTTCTTCGGATTGCCAATAAGGCTTAAGTAAGCGCCAAAAACTTATCCAGAATTGCTTATTAAAGCTTAAATGTTGATCGAATTTCTGCATATTATTTTAAACAACAACAATACCACCCACCCTATGCGACTTTAAATAGAGGTTGAATAGTGTAATAAATTAGACCAGTCAGCTTACGTGAAATCAGCCCATTAAGCTAGGTATCAATGGATAAAAAAGGAACGAAACAATCTTAAAAGATAAAAATATATCGTTATTTTTGATTAATCAAAACGTCCAGCCACTCGCATAAAATAGCACTAAAACCAATGCAATCAGCACGGTACCCAAGGTTAATTGGCGCCATTCTCCAGCACAGATCCGACCTATCACTAGGGAACTAAATCCCAACATGATGCCGGTCACAATATTGCAGGTTAATACAATAAAAGCCGCACATAATAGTCCAGATAAGGCATCGACAAAATCAGAAAAATTTAATTTTGACACATTACTTAGCATTAATAAGCCGACATACATTAAAGCCGGAGCCGTTGCATACGCCGGCACCAAATAAGCCAGCGGTGAAATAAATAAGGTAAGCAGAAATAACAAACCCACTATCGTTGCGGTTAAACCGGTTTTCCCTCCTACTGCAGTCCCTGCGGCAGATTCTATATAAACCGCCGCGGGTGAAGCACCGATTAAACCCGCAAAAATACTGCTAACAGAGTCTGCGGTTAAGGCTTTTGCTTCATTTAGCATGGGTTGTTGACGCTGCAATAATTTAGCCTGGCTGGCGACTGCATGGATCGTACCGGTTGCATCAAATACCGCAGTCATCACTAAGGCTAATACACTCGGTAATACACTCAGATGCAAGGCGCCAATAATATCCAAATGCAAGAATAACGAATTAGTTTTTAGGTTAAATAAATGCGGTATGGCTACTATTCCTTGAAATTTAACTTGGGGGTCGAAGCACAAACCTAACAGCGAAATAAATACGATCACCCATAACACAGCGCCTGGAACGCCTCTCCTTTCCAAACCAAAGATCATCGCCAAGCCTAATAAGGCCATTAATGCCGGAAAAGACGTAAACGAACCTAAATGTAACGGTAAACCTTGCTGTGGATTTTTAATGATCAATCCGATGCTGCTAGCGGCAATCAACAACAAAAACAAACCGATCCCTATCCCAATACCACAAGCGACACCCTGCGGTAAATTGCGCAGTATCCAAGCGCGTATTCCTGTAATTGAAATAATTGTAAAAAAAATCCCCAGCCAGAATACGGCACCTAAGGCGATAGGAATACTTAAATGCTGGGTTAAGACAATACCAAATGTCGTAAATGCAGTCAGCGACACTGCACAACCAATTGCCATGGGTAAATTGGCCCATAATCCCATTAGCAAAGAACCGAATGCTGCGACCAAACACGTGGTGATAAAGGTTACCAGCGGTGGAAAACCGGCCAACTTTAACATATTCGGTATCACCACCACGGAATACAACATGGCCAAAAAAATAGTTAATCCGGCCATGACTTCCCGTTGTAGCGTACTTCCGCGTTCCTGAATTTGAAAATAGGCGTCTAAGATGTTTCTCTTTTGCTTAACCATGTTTACCTCAGAAAACTATTCAGAGAATAAATCAAAAAAATTAAAATTAACTTTCTAAATAACGGTAGATGGCCGCAGCCGTATGGAAAGAACCAAAAACCAGCAAACGATCATTTTTTTTTAACTTACGATAAGCGTTTTGAAAAGCTAAACTCGGTAATGAAAATTCTAAAATGGTTTGATTAACGTCAAGAGTCAGTAAGGATTGTTTTAATTTTGTGGCTTTAGCGCCACGCTCCTCAGTCAAATCACAGACATACCAATGATCAACATGATGCTTTAAAGGACGCAAGGTATTAAGAATATCTTTATCTGCCAACATCCCGACGACGGCATGCGTATTGCCTAAACAAGGCGTATTTGCCAAGCGTTTTGATAAGCATTCTCCCCCTGCAGGATTATGGGCGACATCAATAATAATCTGCCGTGCATTTTTTTCAAGGATATGGAAGCGACCGGGTATAAAAACTTTCTTTAAACCTTCTTGGATCGCCAAAGGAGTGATGATGAAATGCTCACCTAGCAATTCGATAGCTTGTAAAACCGTAGCAGCATTCTGCAAATCGATGTTGGGTAGCGGTAATTTGCTCAATGAAAATTGTTGACTGTTCCATGACCACGCTTGTGATTGCAATTTATAATCAAATTCTATTCCCTGCCGATATAAGGGGCAGGCTAAAGATTGCGCGGTGTTAAGGATAGATTGCGGGAGTGAAAAATCGCCACAAACACACGGTCGATTCGGACGCATAATACCGGCTTTTTCAAAACCAATTTTTTCACGAGTATCGCCTAACCAATTCATGTGATCGAGATCGATCATACTGATAATTGCTAAATCTGCATCAACACAATTAACTGCATCGAGACGGCCACCTAAACCAATTTCTAAAATAATCGCGTCCAATGCCGCTTGTTTGAAAGTCCATAACGCCGCTAAGGTTCCAAATTCAAAGTAAGTCAATGGAATATCAGAACGGCTGTTTTCAATCTGCAAAAATGCCTGACATAGATCTTGTTCGCTAATGTTATGTCCAGCTATTTGGATACGCTCTTGATAATGAATGAGATGCGGCGAAGTATAAGTACCAACCCGATAACCCGCCGCTGTTAAAATAGCCGCAAGCAAAGCCACATTAGAACCTTTACCATTGGTTCCAGCCACCGTTATCACCGGGCAATTAAAATTGACTACCGATAAACGCTGTGCAACTTGCGAAATACGCTCAAGTCCTAAATCGATGCTCTGTAGATGGCAAGTCTCAATATAAGCTAACCAATCCGATAATGTTCGTGACCCACAATTTAATTGATTAGATATCGTCATTGACAATCGCGGTGAGTGCATACCGTCCTTGGTTAGCTGCCATGAGTTTATTTAATAGCGATGCCAGTTTATCTTTTAATTCTCTCCTATCGACAATCATATCAATAGCGCCATGTGCTAACAAAAATTCACTGCGTTGGAATCCCTCTGGTAAAACTTGGCGGACTGTTTGCTCAATAACTCGCGGACCCGCAAAACCAATCAATGCTTTAGGCTCAGCAATAATGATATCACCTAGATTAGCAAAACTTGCTGATACACCACCCATGGTTGGATCGGTTAATACCGAAATAAAAGGCAAGCCTTTTTGCTTAAGCTTACCCAGGACTGCGCTGGTTTTCGCCATTTGCATTAATGAAAATAAACCCTCTTGCATCCTTGCTCCACCACTCGCAGAGATACAGATAAAAGGTATATCTTCTTCTATCGCTCTTAACACACCCAATACAAAGCGCTCACCTACCGCTGCGCCCATCGATCCGCCCATAAAATCGAATTCAAAAGCCGCACAAACCACCGCTCTATCGTGAATTTTTCCTTGCATAACCAGCAAGGCTTCTTTTTCGCCGGTTTTTTTCATTGCTGAATGCAAGCGATCCTTATATTTAAATTGATCCTTAAATTTAAGTCTATCAACCGCTTCAACTTGGCTGTCAATCTCTTGAGCACTTTCCGGATCTAAAACTTGGGCTAAACGTTTTCGCGCTTGCACGCGATGATGATGGTTACAGGTAGGACAAACCATTAGATTACGTTCAAATTCTGCACGATATAATACGGCACCACAGGACTCACATTTAGTCCAACTATTTTCAGGAACCCGTGTCGTGTTTCGAACCACGGTTCGAATTCCTTTAATAACCTTTTTTAACCAACTCATAGTTTCCAATAACCTCACCCGGCAAATTACATTTTTCTCAAACTATTATTCATCCACGCCAGCAAAATTTCCACCATCGCCATAAATTACCTCCATCACTGCAAGCATCTGATTATAGCGTCATTGCGAGCAGCTTTGGTGCGTGGCAATCCATACAACCCCTGTTCTTAATAACTAGTATATACCCGTTCACATCGATGAGGTCTTTAAATTAACCCGCAATTTTTAATAATTCCCAATAATGTTGATACACCGTTTCCGCCGCACCCACATCTGTTTGAACCCTACCCCGCTGTAAGGTTTTTTTATCTGGATAAACCACTGAATTAGTTAAAGTTGTTTTTGGCATCATTTTGTATGCAGTCAAATTAGGCGTTGCAAAACCTGTCGCTAGGCTAATCTTTTTAGCAATATCCGGCCTCAATATAAAATTGATAAAAATATACGCATTATTTAGATGTGATGCTCCGATCGGAATGGCCATACTATCGATAGAAATCACAAAACCCTCTTTAGGATAAATAAAACGTAAGGCAGGATTTTCTTTGGCTGCTTGATAAATATCACCATTCCAAGCCATACCCAAACTTAAATCTTCATCAATAAAAAGTGATTTAACGCCATCGTTATTAAACAAACGCACATTGGGCATTAATTGCTTCAATTTAAAATAAGCTAAACGAATATGTTCAGGATTCGTGTCATTGGGTGAAAAACCTAACATCATTAATGCCATAGAAAAGACTTCATGAACATCATCCAATAACAATAATTGATTTTTATAAGCAGGATTCCAAAGCGCTGACCAAGCTTGCAACGGTTGCGTGGCATGGTATTTGCTATTAACCACAATACCGGTTGTGCTCCAAAAATAGGGAATACTGAAATGATTACCCGGATCATAGGATTTATTGAGTAATGCCGGATTTAGGTTTTTAAAATTCGGTAAACGCGATTTATCTAAGGTTTGCAACATGCCTTGTTGACGCATGCGATCCACAAAATAAGTCGAAGGTACGATAACATCATAACCAGTATGTGGATTGGCTTTAAGTTTCGCATACAAGGTTTCATTACTATCATAGGTCGTATAATTGACTTTGATTCCCGTCTCTTGGGTAAATTGCTTTAAAACGTCACTAGAAATATAGTTTGACCAATTATAAATATTAACAATCTTTTCTTCTGCATAGACCGGACTCACTAACCAACTCAAGCACAAGATAAAAAAACAGCCCACGCTACGCATGATTATTGATTAACCTTTTTGGGTAGTACCAGTTGGAAAGCAACCACAATAAACAAAGTAATCGCAAACATCACCGAGCATAATGCGTTTAATTCCGGCTTTAATCCGATACGTACTAAGGAGTAAATATATAAAGGCAAGATTTGAAAATCAGGACCGGTCACAAAAAAACTTATAATCACATCATCTAACGATAAAGTGAAACTTAATAACCAACCCGCTAATATCGCTGGCCATAACATTGGAATAATGATTCGACGAAAACTCATAAAATCATTCGCACCTAAATCCCGCGCTGCTTCAAAAATATTTTTATCTAAACCGGTTAGTCGACTATAAACCGTGACCGCCACAAAAGGAATACAAAAAGTAATATGCGATAACAATAACGACCAAAAACCTAAACGCATATTCAGTAAAAAAAACAGGATCAATAATGAAATTCCCATCACAATGTCAGGCGAAACAATTAAAACAAACAGCAAACCATGCAATAAATGCTTACCAAAAAAACGATATCGATACAAACAAGTCGCCGCAATCGTGCCAATCAAGGTCGCAAAACTTGCCGCTAACACACCGACTTCCAACGAATGCAACGCAACCACAGCGAGATCAGTATCATCACCCAGTTGTTTATACCAATCTAAGGTAAATCCATGCCAAAGCACTGAATAGGTTGAATTATTAAATGAATAAATAATCAACAAAATAATAGGAAAGTAAAAAAAGCAGTAAATCACTGCCAAATAACTATATTTCGCCAATCGGTTCATCGTGATATTGTCCTATTTTATTGGCACGTCGATACAATAGTAACAACACACCCATGGCTAAAGTGAGCACCATACTCACCGCTGAACCCAAGGGCCAGTTATAAGATTTCCAACCAGCAACGACTTAGCACCACCCAAAATATCAGGAATATAAAACATACTCATTGCGGGCAAGAACACCAAAATGATTCCACCCATAATCCCCGGCAAGGTTAACGGTAAAATGACACGAGTAAATGTCGTCACGGTATTCGCGCCTAAATCACGTGCCGCATCAATAAATTGGGTATCTAACTTTTCAATGTTGGCATACAAAGGCAAAATCATGAAAGGAAGCAAACTATACACTAAGCCAATAATAACCGCGGTACTGGTATATAAAATGGTTAAGGGTTGATGAATGATCCCTAAAGTTAATAACACCGTATTTAACAAGCCTTTTGCTTTCAATATCGATATAATCGCATACGTTCGAATTAAGGAGCTGGTCCAAAAAGGAATGATCACCAAAAACAATAATAAGCTTTTATATTTAGAATCAAGTCGGGCTAACAGATAAGCAAACGGATAGCTCAGCAACAAACAAATTAAACTACAAAGTCCTGCCACACAAAAGGAATGCAAAAAGACTTTGAAATAAACTGGATTTAATAAGGCCTGATAATTTTGCAGTGAAAACTGCCAGCGAAACAGATGCACCGGATCATTTTCTAGAAAACTGGTTATCAATACCAATAACGTTGGCAAAAGAGCAAAGAGTGACAGCCATAGCCAAATGAGACTAATAGTACTGCCTTTAAAGAGACGATCAACTTTCATCAGGCAAGGTCACCTCCCACCCCGGTATCCAATGCACCCAGACTGACTCGCCGCTATGAAAATCTAGCTTTTCATCATCCTCATTAAAAAATTGGGTCGCCGCTAATAAATTTTGACTTTGCAATCGCACCATCAGATCCACGGTTGAACCTTTGTAAATAACTTGCTCAACCACACCAGGAAACATTTGTGAGGTATCCGTCACTTCAGCTGGCGACCAGACTTCGAGATCTTCGGGTCTCACTAAGGTATACACCTTCTGATTCTTAGAAAAATGACGGCGATTTTTTAAGGTAAACTCTTTCCCTTCGATAATGGCATGAAATACATCGTCATCCGCAGAAATAATTTGTGTTTCGAAAATATTCACTTCACCGATAAAACGCGCAACGCGCAAACTATGCGGCTCTTCATACACCTCGCGCGGTGTGCCGATTTGTTCAATACGTCCTTCATGCATCACCACCACCCGATCCGACATCGACAACGCTTCTTCTTGATCATGGGTTACAAAAATAAAGGTGATACCTAATTGCGTCTGCAGTTGTTTGAGCTCGAGCTGCATGGTTTTACGCAATCGATAATCTAAAGAACTTAAGGGTTCATCCAATAAAAGTATACTCGGTTTATTGACCACCGCTCGAGCAATCGCTACACGCTGTTGTTGACCACCGCTAAGCTGCGAAGGTTTACGTTCACTTAAGTGAGACAACTTCACCATATTTAATGCTTCATTTACCTGCTGCTTAATCTCTGTTTTGGACAATCCCCCTTTACAGCGCAAACCAAACGCAATATTGTCAAAAACATTTAAATGCGGAAATAAAGCATAGCTTTGAAAAACGGTATTCACATGCCGTGCCTGCGGTGACAATCCTTTGACATCAACACCATTAATACAAATGACGCCCGCATCGGGTTGCTCAAAGCCGGAAATTAATCGCAATAACGTTGTCTTTCCGCAACCACTCGGTCCAAGCAAGGTCAAAAATTCACCGTGCCTTACCTCGAAGTTGATATCTTCTAATACGTCTTCGCCATCGAAGCGTTTGGTAACTCCCTTGAGCTCAAGGACATTGCCGTTCATTACACCGGTAACCTCACTTTAATGGTGAATACTCTTCGCGTGTGACATTGTCTACAGCCGCTCAACTCGCAATCCTCATATACTACGGTTGCTCATTCCCACGGTGCTGCCAAAAATCTTATTGCTGTGAGTATAAGACTAAAATTGCAAGGGATTATGCAATAGAGCTTCATTAAAACCAAGTATTTTATTATTCAAAGTCATTCATTGTCATAACGAACTCACACCAACAAAAATCGTCATGACGAGTAAACACAGTAACAAGAACCGTCATGGCGAGCGAACGTAGTGAGCGTGGCCATCTCAGATTGCTAATATTTCACTACTCGCAATGACGATCAATAAGTTACGTACTCAATGACCAATAAATTATTTTAATTTTTCATCTCTTGAAGTATGGACGGTATTTTGAAAAAATCATTTTCTGCGGGAGGAAATGCAAAATTTTCTGGATAAAACACTTGAGTTAGATAAAGACCATTCGCAGTGGCAGTCACATCCGCTGTGCTACGATCCTGCGCCAATAAAACTTCTTTAGCCCAATCGCTCGATTTTCTCCCGGCACCTATTGTCATTAACACTGCGCTGATATTCCGCACCATATGATGTAAAAAGGCATTGGCTTGGATATCAATGATGACATAACATCCTTGACGTTTTACGTTAATATGTTGCACTTCTCGACATGCACTTCGCGCCTGACAACTCGCTGCTCGAAATGAACTAAAATCATGCTCGCCGATTAAGTACTGCGCCGCAGATTGCATCGCATTTTCATTTAAAGGAGAGTAACAATGACTCGAATATTGATTCCAAAGTGCATGTTTTAAGGGGTGATTATAAATAATGTAATGATAACGTCGTGCTAATGCAGAAAATCGAGCATGAAAATTATTTTCGACAGCTTGCGCCCAGTTAACCCGAATATCTGCAGGCAAGTAACTATTTGTACCTAACAGCCAAGCATGCTGGGATCGCTGTGCGGTCGTATCAAAATGCACCACCTGAGCGATGGCATGCACACCTTTATCGGTGCGCCCAGCACAGCTTAACGCTATCGGATGATCGGCAACCTGACTAATCGCTTGTTCTAAATAGGTTTGTATACAAGCTAATCCGGATTGTGACTGCCAACCATGATACGCACTGCCATGATAGGAAATACCTAATGCAATTCTCATCGTGTTATTAATATTATTAATTATTCGCTCTTAAACCTTATTCTTCGATGGAATGCTTGCAGCAGAAATCATCGCTTTAAATTGTTGTAAACGAGCTTGAGCGGCCTGCGCTGCTTTAGAGTCTGGATATTGCTGGATTATTTTTTCAAATAACTCCATCGCCATGGCTTTATCGCCTTTAGCAAAGTAAGCTAAACCGCATTGCAACATCGCATCAGGAACGCGGCTATCTTGACTATAGCGACTAATAAAACGTTTAAAAAAGTTAATCGCTGCATCGGCTTGTCCTTGTAATAAATACAACTGACCTAAAAAATAATCCGCATTGGCAACATTCAGATCATTTGGAAATTTTTTATTGAATGCCTCAAAGGCTTCGATTGCCTCGTTGTATTGCTTAGTTTTTAACAGCTGAAAAGCAGCCTGATAGGCACGTTCAGCCGCTGGTGTAGGAGCGGAATTTGGTAACATCGATTTTCTATCATTTGAAGTCTGTTTTTTAGTACTGCTCATATCGACTAAGGGACGTGGGCTCAAGGTATTAGCTACCGAAGGATTAACAGCAGCATTTTCTGTAGCCAATGTGCTCCGACGAACAGCGGGAGCTGTGCGTTTTTCTAAGGCTAAATATTGATTGCGTACTTGCTCTTCTAATACTTTAACGGCATGTTGTTGCGATTCAAGCTTACCTTGTAAGTTTTGTAATTGTTGTTGCAGGTCATCTATTTGCACTAGCAAAGGATTAAGGTTACTAATTTGTCGCTCTAAAATCGTGACGCGCTGCTCTAAGGAAAACGCAGCTGAATTACTAGCGACTGCAGGTGCAGGCGGAGGTGGGCTCGGTGCAGCACTCGGAACTGAGTTGCTACCTGCGGTATTATTCGGTTCATTCGCAGTAGTTGCTGGTGCTGGATTTTCAGGATGAGTCGCCACTACCGGCGCCTCATCCTCGTCCTCGTCATACGCATCAACCACCGGTGCCAGCGCAAACGCGAATGCGTTAAATAATAAACCCAGGCAGCATAACCCGACCTTCATCAGTTTAACTAAGCGCGCATTTATCCTTTGATTGAATAAACAATCGAGGTCTTGCAATCTAAAAAGTTTATTCAAAGATAAATTCGGCAACATAGTTAATTCCTACTTACATCTTATCGGTGATAACCGGAGTTTGATACTGTAAATCAGCACGACGGTTCTTTGCATAATCTGCTTCGCTATGACCAAATGCGACTGGTTTTTCTGCGCCATAACTGACCGTTAGAATTTGTCTGGCACTTACACCATTCGCAATTAAAAATTGTTGGACACTTAATGCACGACGCCGACCTAGCGCAATATTATATTCACGGCTGCCTCTTTCGTCAGTATTACCTGTAATCAATATTTTAGCTTGTGGATGACTAATTAGATAATGTGCTTGCACTTGTAGCGAAGGCTTATCTTCATCACGGACAAAACTTTTATCAAAATCAAAGTAATAAGTTTGATTTCCGACCTGCATGGGATGCGTGCTTTCATCACCATAAAAACTTCCGACATCCCCTGCTCCTTGGGTCAAGGCACTATCTGCATGGCTTGGAATAGCTGATGCTTCGCCTAATTCACTTTTATCTGCAGTAGAACAAGCACCTAAACTAAAGCATGCCGCAGTCAGAACACTTACTTTTAACAGTTTTTTTATTAACATAAACTCACCTCACAAAATAATTAACTCGATAAAAAAGGCGACCAGACCGGATCTTGTACATCCCCTTCGGGTGTTGGTAAGCGACAATTAATTCTTCCATCGATAGAAGCCATACCTAACATCCCCTGCGTACCCGGTTTTGATTCAAATAAAACCATTTGCCCATTCGGTGCGAAACTTGGAGATGCATCAAAACCCGAATGGGTAACGCTTAATAAAGTATCGTCGTCTAAATCTTGCACGGCTATATTATACATTCCTTGTTCGCGATTGAGTACCACTATCATTTTTCCATCCGGCGAAAACGAAGCACGCGCATTATAACTACCATCAAAGGTAATACGTTGTAAGCGTTTATTATGCAAATTCATTTGATAAATTTGTGGCCCACCACCGCGATCCGAAGTAAACAATAGCAAGCGACCATCTGCTGACCAAGTCGGTTCAGTATCAATAGAAAAACCAAAACTTACTTGGCGTAAATTTTTACTGGCCAAATCCATTAAATAAATTTTCGGTGTCGCAGAATCTTTAGATAAGGCGAGTGCCAAGGTTTTATCGTCTGGAGACCATGCAGGTGCACCATTAATCCCCGGATAATCGCTGACACATTGGCGCTGACCATTCGCAATGGTTTGAATATAGATGCGCGGCATGATTTTTTCAAAAGAAACATAGGCAATGCGTTTCCCATCATGCGACCATGCTGGCGACATAATCGGTTGTGTGGAGGTTAATAATGGCTTGGCATTATATCCATCCATATCCGCCACTTGTAAACTATAAATGCGATGATTATTCTCACGTTTCACTAAGACATACGCAATACGTGTCGAAAAAACTCCTTTTACACCGGTTAATTTTTCATAAATCAAATCACTGACATGATGCGCGAGTGCGCGTAATTGCTGATGACTCGCCATAAATTCTCGTTCAGCTAAAATTTGCTTACGTCCTTGTGCAACCTGAACCAAATTGACATGGACACGATATTTTCCTTGGCCTATGGGTGTTATTTTTCCGGAAATCACATCATCAATATGCTGAGCTCGCCAATAGGCCATTGCCGTTTTATCAGGCTGTGGAATTTTCTTTACCCGGGTTAACTTAAATTGGCCACTATGACTTAAATCAGATTGAATGACGCTAGTCATATCGTTTTCGGGTGCAAACGATTCAGTGCTGCTAAAAGCGACGATTGCAATGGGTAGTTGATTCGCAACCCCTTGAGTTAATTCAAGATTCAAAGCTGCCGACGCACTATGACTCAGCACCAAGCTACAGAGCGCTAAAATATTAGATAGGATGCCAATAAATTTTTTTGTCATTTTTTTAGCTGTACAATCGTACTTTTCTAAACCCAAGCCATTCATTTGTTATTCTCCACTACTTTTACCCTATTTTTAGGTAATAACCACATTCTTTGTAAAACCGGATGGTAAAATGCACCGATTACATGCAAGCCAAATGAGGCCATCAATAAATAGGCCAATATTTCATGCGCTTTAGCAAAAAATTTGGACAGTGATTGATTATCTGCTAAAGGCGGTATAGTAAAAATACCATAAAAACTAATCGCATGATCACCTAACGTTGACATAAAAAATCCGGTTAAAGGCATCGCCAACATTAAGAGATACAATGCAGTAATATTAAATTTAGCCAATTGGCGCTGCCATAGCGGAATCGTAGGTGGTAATTTTGGTGTCTTGTTAATAAAACGCCATGTCAATCTAAGGATTAGTAAACCGAATATCAACAAACCAGTCGCTTTATGCACATTAAATAAAGCATCACTAAAACTCGAGCTTGGGATATTGATCATCGTATAGGCAATGATAAACATTCCAAAAATAAGCCCTGCCATTAGCCAATGAAAAAATTTGGCGACACTTCCATAAACCGCTGAGGTATTCTTTAACATCATAAACTTCTCAATGTGATGAAAATATGAAATAAACTATCGAGCAAACTCATCATTTAGCGCATTGGACTCACTCTATTTGAGCGAATAAATTTATCTTTCATAAAATTTTGTATAAAGTTAAAAATTCCACCCCTTTACGTATTTTTTTAATATCGCCTATTTTTTGACCGAAAAATCAATGAAAATGAAGGAAATTTTTTGCTACGATTAATAATACTTCGATAACCACTCGTTTTTAAAGAGTTCTCCAGATTTTCTGAAAAAAAGGTCTATCAAATTACACTTTTCGTTCATTGTCAGGCAGGAGTACAGCGAGCAATTCGCCCTACTAAGTTTCTGCGGTGACTTCATAAGCATGAATGCGCTTATATTGGATATTAATAGTGATGTGAGTTTTATAGTCATAATACGTTTTACTTAGCGTCAGAGTCCAGCTCGTTTCTAAATCATTTTGTCTTTTTTTAGTCATATTTTTTTTCAACAGAGTATTTTTAGAACCCGTCTTCATGCTATTTTATCCGTTTAAGAAGTCCAAAAAAATGAGCGATAATGACGTAATTTTCAGCCGAAGAAGTCGTTATTTCATAATCTTTTGATAACCTA
>JBDLTN010000034.1:0-13549 GCA_039805785.1 Pseudomonadota bacterium
TATTCTTTCATTACTATGTAGCATCTAAGGTTACCCTTTGTGTTTTGATTAAAGTTTCTCGACTTCTCAAAACGGGTAACCTTACTCATTCCTTTGTGTCACATCAAGTCTGAACTATTCCAAATAAAGCCTCGCTGATGGTTCCTAGGTTTGGTTAGAGCAGGTTGAGTAAACCCCGATAGGATTACAGATTTATTAGGTTGTTTGCCAGAGTTCCTTGCCATTAAATTATCTGGCTTGTGAAGTATTTTCTTTTCTACCTTTTGTCCAGACTTATCATTGTAGGTTTTAGAAGCTTTCTCTCTCTGAAATTTAGTCAATGCAAATGAAGTGCTGGGTTCTTTTATTTCATTGGATCGCTTTGATCTTCTTGATCCTCCTATTCCCCTAGACCCCTTTAATCCCTTGGGTTTCCAATCATAATGAATCATATAGTCATCTGCTATTTGCCGATACCTTTCTTGTCTTTCACTTAACGAATTTTCGTGGCGATCAAGTTTCGTATCGTTTACAGCCCTATTTGTTTTGGGAGGTGTAGTTATTAGCTGAATAGGCGAGGAAGTAACTAGAGTTGTATTACTCTGCTTCAGAAGATAAATTTTATCTTGATTTAAATAACTTCCATCCAGCGTACTTTGAATGAACTGTGGGTTTTCCAATAAGTCCAAAGTGGTATTAAGGGGTGTTTGATTGGAAACACCTTGTTTCTTTAAAGCCTGCCCAAGATCATACAAATAACCTGCCAACAAACTTTCTGAGTAATCAGGATCCAAATTTAGATCAAAACCGAGTTCGTCAAAGGCTGATTCAATCATTTTGATAGTGAAAAAAAATTTTTCTGATAATAACGTGTCCGTTTTAAGTAGCATTAATTTCCTTTTTTATGTTATTAAAATGACTGTGATATTAGACTAAAATTTTTTATTTTAATCAATAGTATGAAAATTATATATTAGAAATAGATTTGACTAACATTCCGGTATATTCACAGCGAGTGTTTTAGCTAAACCACCTAGAGAGGTTTCCTTGTAAATCGCCATCATATCCTTTCCGGTGGCAAACATGGTTTCGATAACTTTATCTAAAGGTACTTTTTTATTTTTTCCATCTTCCATTAGCGCTAAGTAAGCCAATTTGATTGCCTTTTCAGCGGCTACTCCATTGCGTTCAATACAAGGGATTTGAACTAATCCAGCGACAGGGTCGCAAGTTAACCCCAAGTGATGTTCCATTGCCATTTCAGCGGCATTTTCTATTTGTTCTAATGTACCACCTAAAACAGCAGTTAAAGCTCCTGCTGCCATGGAGCATGCCACACCGACTTCTCCCTGACATCCAACTTCAGCACCCGATATCGATGCATTCATTTTATAAAGTAAAGCAATAGCCCCTGCAGTCAATAAAAAATCAGTTATCGATTGTTCGCTAACATTGTCGTAAAAACGACGATAATAGGTTAATACTGCTGGAATAATACCTGCTGCACCATTCGTTGGTGCTGTCACTACTCTACCTCCCGCTGCATTTTCCTCATTAACCGCCATCGCATAAATGGTTGGCCATAACAATGTATCTGGAAATTTTGCTAATTTCGAAATAGCTTTATTGTTTATTTTACTAAAAAGTTCCGGTGCACGACGTTTAACATTAAGCTCCCCCGGTAAAATCCCCTGAGCGTGGCAACCTTTATCAACACAGGCTTGCATAATATTAGCTATTTTTAATAAATCGCTGCATATTTCTCGATCAGGCCATAATTGTTGCTCATTGGCCAGCATAAGCGCTGAGATTGTTAAATTACTTTTTTTACAGCAATCAAACAGCATTTTAGCTGTAGAAAATGGATAGGGGACTGAAACATTCTCTTTAGGTTGCAGACCAAACTCTTGTTCAGTGACAATAAAACCACCACCGATGGAGTAATAAATTTGTTTGCTCAAGAGCAGACCTTGACTATTAAAGGCACTAAAACGCATGCCATTGGTATGCAATGGCAATAATTCTTTTTTTTGAAAAATTAAATCGGTTTTTTCACAAAATAGGATCTTTTTTTTCTCTGCCAACTGGAGTTCACAACGTTCAATAATGCTTTTAGCGCGTGGAACAACTTCATCAGGATTAACAGTTTCAGGAAGTTGCCCCACCAAGCCATTTAAAACCGCAAAATCAGTACCATGACCTCGCCCAGTTAAAGCCAATGAGCCAAAAAGCTCAACCTGTAAGCGGCTAAGCTCATTGAATCCTTCCCTATCTTGCGCTAACTTTTTCACAAAAGCCCAGGCAGCTTTCATAGGACCTACGGTATGAGAACTAGAAGGGCCTATACCAACGGAGAACAAATCAAACACACTAATAGTCATAGATTGTTTTTTAGTACATTATTTGACTGTATTCTATCCCTTTAGAACCCCTAAAAGAAGTATTTTTAATCAAAAAAGCTCAATGGGATCGACGTCCAGAGACCAACGAACTCGGCGACTACTGGAAAGCAAGCTAATGGGTTTAATAATCTGTTCCAATAAGTTTTGTAAATCATTTCGGTGTTTTGCTTGCAAGAGTAATTGATAGCGATAATAACCTGCTCGACGCGGGTGCAAGGAAGGAACAGGCCCTAATAAGGTGATTTCTTTCCGAGCTAAATTAGCTTGATTTTTTACTTCATTTAGAAAAGCCATCGGATAATCTGAATTTAAGGCTTCGGCATGCATAACTGCCAAATAACTATAAGGTGGCAATAGTGAAATCTTTCTTTCTTTTAATAATACTTCGCTGAAATTAAGATAGCCTTGCTCTAACAAAAGTTTTAATAAGGGATGATCAGGATGATAAGTTTGAATCCATACTTCCCCCGGTTTATCAGCTCGCCCGGACCGACCTGCTACTTGCATTAATAATTGACCGGTATGTTCCAAAGCACGAAAGTCAGCACTAAAAAGTCCATTATCTGCTTCTAAAATACCCACTAAGGTAACATTGGGGAAATGATGGCCTTTTGCTAGCATTTGTGTTCCAATCAAAATCTGACTTTCACCTTCATGTATATTTTTCAATAATTTATCCAAGCTTCCTTTACGTTGAGTATTATCTCGATCAATCCGGACAATTCCGACGTCAGGAAAGTACTTCTGTAAAGTTTGCTCTAGACGTTGTGTCCCCTGACCCAAAGCCACTATTTGTTGAGCTTTACATGCTGGACATCGGATATCTACCGGGCGTCGAAAGCCACAATAATGACATTGCAAGTGCGCCGGCTTTTTATGAAAATTCATCTTTTGTTCGCAATGTTGACAATTTGCTGTCCAACCACATTCCTGACAAATGATAACGGGTGAAAAGCCGCGCCGATTTAAAAATAAAAGTACTTGGCCTTGCTTTTGCAAATGTTTTTCCATATTTTGTAATAATACCGGAGAAAAACCTTGATCAAGTTTTTGATGACGTAAATCTATAAAACGGACTAGTGGTTGTATCGCGGATCCTGCTCTTTCAGGTAAATGCAATATTTGATAACGATTTTGCTTAGCATTAAAAATACTCTCTAAAGATGCCGTCGCAGAACCCAATATAACGGGTATATTTTCTAAACGCCCTCGTACTAATGCTAAATCACGAGCATGATAACGCAAGCCTGTTTGTTGTTTAAAAGAACTATCATGCTCTTCATCAATAATGATAATTCCTGGATGCAGTAGCGGTGTAAATAAAGCTGAACGAGTGCCAATGATAATGGAGGCTTTACCTGATTTAGAAAGTAACCAATTTTCTAAACGCTGCTTATCCGTTAATTTTGAATGAAATAATATTAATGGAACTGAAAATCGATTTCGAAATCGTATTAACATTTGTGGTGTCAAACCAATTTCAGGAACTAATACTAAGGCTTGCTTTCCTCGATCAAGTACGGCTTGTATCACTTCCAAATAAACTTCGGTTTTTCCACTTCCTGTCACACCATTTAACAAAAAAGCTTTGAATTGATCTAGAGAATCAATAATATTTTTAATTGATTGCTGTTGATGATGGTTTAGACGAATCTTTTCCGATAAATTTGAATTATTCGTAACAACAAGTTCTTCTTTTTTATTAGTTTCTTCACTAAGTTTTATTGGATATTTAAGTTTTATTTTTCCAGTGCGTAAGGCCTTGGGGATAGCATTAGCAAATACTTCCCCAATAGGACAATGATAATAACGACTTGTCCATTCTAATAATTGATGAATAGAATTTGGTAAAAGAGGTTTCTCATCTAGAATTGCTAGCACTTGTTTGAGCTGCGATCTTGGCCAAACTGAGGAGGCAGTTGTTCCCATTAAAAAACCAATTTTGTTCTGCTTACCAAAAGGCACTAATACGCGTAAACCTTTTGTTAATTGCACTGAAGAAATATCAATAGGTGCCAAATAATCAAAATATTGATGTAAAGGTGCCGGTATAGCAATTTTTAAGATATTTTTTTCAATTAAATCTTTGCCTATAGTACCACTCAAGACTTAATCCTCATTGATATAAAATTAGAACATTCTGTTTTTATTTGAAATGATAAAACTACGAAAATAAAAAATTTTTGTAAATATATATTAGTTAAACTTTCAAAATATGCCGCAAATGAGTGGTTATTTTTCTTAAGATCCTAGCATTACTATCTTGCATATCTTTCTCATTAACTGGAAACTTGATATGTAGCTGGGAAGGGCCTATGGTTCCTATTAGTGAAGGGTTAGTAGGGCCATACAGAACAATGGTAGGTACTCCCAAAGCTGCAGATAAGTGACTTAATCCTGTATCTACTGCAACTACTGCTTGGGCATTAAGCAAGACTGCCGCCATTTGATTGAGGCTTAGGTAAGGTAATACATGCGTTAAAGGGTTTTTATTGCTCAGTCGATTAGCATTTTTTCTTTCATTTTCATTTCCCCAAGGAATAAAAATACTGATTCCGAGTGCTGTCATTTTCTCTATAAGCAAAGACCATGCCTGATTTGACCAAAGTTTAGTTACACAACTGCTATTGGGTATACAGACCAAATATTTTCCTGGTAATGTAATTTTAGTTTGGATTAATCTTTCCTTATTAATCCCATAATCCGGCTTAGTTTCCGGCAAAGAGTATTTTAAAGCTTCAGCGAATAATTGACGTAACCGATTTATGGCATGCTGTTGCCAAGATACTGAAAAGGTTTGCTGGTAAGCGAGATAAGCTAAGCTTTCCCGCACCGAATGCTTATCCATGCCGAGACGATAACCTCGGCTCAAATAACTTGTAATCGCACTTTTGATAGATCCTTGTGCATCTAAAACAAAATCATATTCTTGCGCCCGCAATTGTGTATAAAACTGCTTTAATTCCCCATTTTGAATGGTCCGACAAATAGCTTTTCGCCAACGCCTTAATGCGATAGGAATGACTTGATAGACTTGATTATGCCATTTAGGGATTTCGGTAAAAGCTTCCTCCACCACCCAATCAAATTGAATGTTCGAAATAGCCTTGGTTGCATCAGTTACTGCTGGTAATGTATGGATAATATCCCCCATAGAGGACATTTTTATGATTAAAACGCGCATAAATAACAAGTTATTAGTAAAAGGGTGAAACTATACCGATTGCCTACCAAGATGTGAACCTACTATTATTGCTTATACCTCAGTGAATACTCTATCTTAAAGATTAAGCAAATAGCCTTTTGGATTCGATTTCAGATAAATTATTGTCAGATACTAGTTGGTTATCTGCATTAAACCTGTCCTCTGAATTATTAAAATGAAAAAAAGCCGGGTTGTTTTGTGCACACTTTAATTCAAATTTAATTTTGTTGTCATTGAGATCTCGATTTTGTGCTGAATAATCTATTGATAGTGGCAATGAAGTTGACAAAACATTTCTTACTAAGGCCAAACAACATTCTGAGTTAACGTTAAATTCAGTTTTATAATCTTCTTCTTGCGACATAGATAAGCTAATAATTCCGTCGATAAGACGACCCAATCTTGAAAAAAGTGCTGCTAACACATTATTACAAATAACAATGGTAGCAAAAATGGTCGCTGTAATAGCTATAGGCCCCGCAACTAACCCACCTGTGAGAAATAAACCTACAGTAATACCCAAAGCCAACAAACAACCAAAAATAATACCTAAAAAAGCAGTTTGGTATTCGTAATAACGGGATCTTATCCGTTCATTGATCTCAACATCATCTGTATTGCGCAGGTACTTAAAAAAACAATACGCTTTGGCAATATAGTCAAAACAAGAGGTTGTTAGGCTAGTCAAACTCAATACGAAGGGAAGTGCAAAAAGAAATTTATGTAATAATAAAAGATCAACGAAGGGCTTGCTAATACCTATTACTACAACAAAAGGTACGGTTCCTGTTAATATTAATACACTAAATAAACTTAATGCAACTAATAAACCCAAAATTAGTCCTACAAAAATTGCGATTTTTTCTTGCTGTAAACGTGCCCCATCAAGCGAACTCGCTAAGCGATTAAATAAACCGCCTACTGCACAAGTATAAGCTAAAACAAATAAAATATAGGCGAAATAGGAAAATGCTTCCCAAAAGGGAATCACCGCATGTAGACAAAGACAAAAAATTCCTAGACTAACACCTAATAACATACCAATAGGCGTAAATAATTTTTCAGCATAGCCTATTTGACGATTTATTATGATTTCTTGATTAAGAAAGTTTCTAAGCTTAGTTTTTTTACCATTTGCGTAAGATTGAGCAGTAAGCAAATTCCATAAACGACCTAAATACGCAGCATATGCTACAAAACTTCCATACTCGGACGGGATAGTTAATAAATTTAAAAACCATTCTGATTCAAATAGCCCTGGAGCTATAACAACTAAGGGGAATAACAATCCCAAACCGATTATTGAAATAAAGGCAATTGCTAAGCGTTCATTATCAAAATTAATTAACTTTTTTTTAATTTTATCTAAGGCTAAGTTACTTAATAAAAAACAGAGATAAAAAAACCTTCGCATATCAAATTTAATCTAAGGTTAAAAATTTTAAGTTTTAAGCCATAGGTGGTATCGAGTTAGTTGGATGAGACAAATAATTAGCCAATAATCGATATACCTCGGAAACTTTTATTTGATAAGCACGGTTCAAGCGAGCTGAATGTGAGTGATAATTACCTACGCCTCGCCAAAGGCTTGATGTATCATTTGCAATCTGCTGACTAAGTATCCAAGTCCCCACTTTCACATTAACACACGGATCATATTGCAACTGATGCTGAGTATAGCCATAAAGGCGAATTTGCGATAACCAAATTGAATTAATTTGCATCGGACCAAAATCGAAGGTTCCATTTTGATTGGGTGATGCTAAACCCTTCGTGCCATTTTCGACTGCTAAAACAGCAAGAATTAAAGTAGCTGGAACATGATAAGTTATTGCAGCTTGATTAACACATTCAATGGGCACGCCATGAATTTCTAATGTGCTTATCATACAACCTCTCTCAGCAAAATTGATTATTCTTCTCAGTCTTTTTTAAAGCCAAAACCCACCCAGCACAGATAATTGCAGGCAAACAAAATAACAGCAATCCCCCTAGCAAAATCATATCAAATTTTAATAAATTACTCACTTCAATACCACTGGGAGGGAAGAATCCGAGTATAAATGTAATCAAACAACCTACTAATCCCATAATACAGACTGTCCAAATTCCCCATTTTCCACCTGGAATACGATAGGCGTTACTTCTGTCAGCTTCTTTATAGCGCAATCGCAATGCCGTTAAAAATAAAAAAATATAAAATAGCACCGCTAATTGGGCTGTCATAACACTTAATAACCAATAGGTCTCATTAACGCTAGGAATCAAGATAAAAAGACTCGTTAAAAACGATACTAAAACTCCTTGAAATACTAATAAACCTACGGGCGCTCCAAATCGATTGATTTTAAGCAACCAATTCAATCCGGCTATTTGGCTTTCGAATGTTGCAATAAGTAAACCTCTAGTAGGTCCTATTACCCAGGTAGAAATACTACACAGACTGCCAATGATAATTAAAGAAATAATAATGGGTATAAAAAATGACAAATGATAACTACTAAAAAAGGCAACATAGGCTTCGGTCAAACCGGACAAAATACTCAGCTGATTGACAGGAACAATAAGCGCTATAGATAAAGAACCTAGTATCAAGCTTATCAGTATTAAAGTTGCTGACCAAAATAAAGCTCGCGGAAAATCCTGTTGGGGATTACGTACATCACCGGCATGTACCGCAGACATTTCTAAACCCATCAGACCAAAAATTATAGTCGTTAAAAAGGCTAAGTTATGGAAATTATTCAAACTAGGAAAAAATGAATGAGAAGAAAAATGAATCGCTAACGGACGGGAAGTTTTAATCCAAATGAGAGCTAACACAATCATGAAAAGCATTGGAATTAAAGTACCTACTAAAGCTCCGATGCTACTTAACCAACTCGAAAATCGTAAACCTAAACAACTTAAAGCAGTGACCACCCACCAAATAATTAATATCGTACTTAAGAGATATATTTTATGTTGCATTAATTGAGGATCAATTAAATAGGCAAATGCTGCGATTACAAAAGATAAAATGGTTGGATACCAAACCACGTTGTAGATCCATTGTAACCAAATCGCAAACCAACCCCATCTCGCTCCGAATGCGGTGCGAATCCATACATAGGCCCCCCCTGTATTCGGCCAAGTGGTCGCTAATTCAGCTGTGACCAAAGCAGTAGGAATAAAAAATAACAATGCAGCTAACAAATAAAAAAATATTAATGCATAACCAAATTGAGCGGCGATAGGTAATGAACGCAAGCTATCAACAGCTATAACATTCATCATGGCTAAGCTAAACACGCCTAGTGGTTTTTTAATCCTGGTTTTAATATCCCCCATCATTATTTTTTACCGAATTTAAGGCTAGCAAGGATCCACATAACAGCACCTATAGAAATAGCTGTATCAGCTAAATTAAAGGTAGCAAAATGCCAATAACCAATACAAAAATCAATAAAGTCTATGACATATCCTAAACTTAAGCGGTCGTATAAATTACCTATTGCCCCTCCTAATATCAATGCAATTGCACAAGCCACCCAATTGCTCAGGCCGCCTCGATAAAGCAAGCGCACTAAATAAATGCTCACAACAGCACTGATTGCTGCAAAAAACCATCGTTGCCAACCATCGGCTTGACCCAAAAAACTAAACGCAGCACCAAAATTGTGTGTCAAAATAAAGTTTAAACAAGGAAATACAGGAATTATACTCGTTTGATCTAACCAATAGGTCATCCATACCTTGCTCAAATAATCGATTGCAATAATAAATAGACTTAACCAAAGCCATGATAATTGAGAGGTTTTTTTTGCTTGCATAGATCAAATAAATAAGAAAAAAAATTGAATTTTATGCATAGATGCGCTGTTCGCCTTTTCCACCAGGAAGGTTGTCGACGCAACGTAGACAAATCTCAGGATGCTTCAAATCCTTTCCAACATCAGCACGGCGATGCCAACAACGCGCACATTTTGTTTTTTTTCCTATCGTAGAAATTACATTTATTCCTAATTCTTCACCATTAATAGTTATTAATAAAGCTTGTTCAGGTGCAGTAATAGTCAACAATTTTGCATCTGAGGTTATTAATACAAATCTAAGTTCATTGTTTAAAGCAGAGAGTATTTTATAAAGTTGAGAATCTTCCTTAACATATAGTTCAACCTCCGCTTCAAGTGAGGAACCTAATTCACCACTAATACGAAATTTTTCAATAACTTTGTTAACCTCATTCCGAATTTGGATAAGTTCATTCCAATAGTCTTGACGATTATATTGTTGATAAATTTTTTGTAATGGATCTTCCTGAAATGAAAAAGATAAAGAATACCATTCATTAAAAAAAACACTTTCTTCACGCTTCCCTGGGAGGTACTGCCAAATTTCTTCTGCAGTAAAGCTTAAAATAGGTGCTAACCAACGTACCATCCCCTCAGCAATATAAAAAAGTGCAGTTTGTGCCGAGCGGCGAGCGATACTATCTTTTTGTAATGTATATTGACGATCTTTGATAATATCTAGATAGAATCCGCCTAGATCAGTAATACAAAAATGTTGTAATTTTTGATAAATGGTATGGAATTGAAAGGTCTCATAAGCCTGAATGATTTCATGCTGTAAAAGCTGAGCCCGTTCCAAGATCCAAATATCTAAAGACAACATAGTACTAGTTTGTACAGCTTCTGCAGGATCAAAATCATGTAAATTAGCTAATAAAAATCGCAACGTATTACGAATTCGTCGGTAAGCCTCTGCAGTACGTTTTAAAATTTCATCCGAAACGGCCATTTCTTTACGATAATCAGTTGAAGAAATCCATAAACGTAAAATATCTGCTCCTAAGCTTTGTATAACCTTCTCCGGCGCAATAACATTTCCTAAAGACTTAGACATTTTGTGGCCTTTTTCATCCACCGTAAAACCATGTGTTAAAACCGATTTATAAGGCGCTTTGTCATTCATCGCCACAGAGGTTAATAAAGAAGATTGAAACCAGCCGCGATGCTGATCTGAACCCTCTAAATAAAGATCCGCAGGCCAAGCTAAAGCCGGATTTTTCATTAAAACTGCATAATGACTAACACCTGAGTCAAACCATACATCTAAACAATCCGTTAATTTTTCATAATCTTGTGCTTCTTTACCTAATATTTCTTCTGGATTTAAATCATACCAAGCATCAATTCCAATTTCAGATACCCGATTTGCAATCTGCTCTAATAAATTAAGACTATTGGGATGCAGTTCCCGAGAAAATCGGTGTACAAATAAAGGAATAGGGACTCCCCAACTTCTTTGCCTGGAAATACACCAATCAGGTCGATTGCTAATCATGGCAGCAATTCGTGCTTCCCCCCATTGTGGAATCCAATTAACTGCCTTAATTGCTGCTAAACTATCTTCCTTTAAACCTTGTTTTTCCATGCTAATAAACCACTGTGGCGTTGCTCGAAAGATTAAAGGGGTTTTATGACGCCAACAATGTGGATAACTATGTTTAATATCTTCTTCGTTCAATAAATTTTTGGATTCTCGTAATTTATCTATTACTAAAGGGTTAACTTTAAAAACATGTTCGCCTTCAAATAAAGCGGTCCCAGGTAAGAAACAGCCATTACCACCAACAGGATTAATTAATGGCAATCCATAATGTTGTGCCACACTATAATCTTCTATACCGTGCGCTGGAGCAGTATGCACAGCGCCTGTACCCGCTTCAATGATGACATGTTCACCTAAAATAACTGGAACTTGTCGATGATAGAAAGGGTGCTGTAATAGAATTCCTTCAAAAACCTTTCCTGTGGCACTACCTAAACGTTTAAAATCCTTAATTTGATAACGTTGCATACAGCTTGCTAATGACGATTCGGCAATTAATAAACGTTCAGTTTCAGTTTGTATCAATACATATTCAATGTCTGCATTTAATGCAACCGCCTCATTTGCGGGTAAAGTCCAAGGTGTCGTAGTCCATATAGGTATGATTATAGGTCCATGACCGATTTCACTAGGAATTCGACTTAAAAAATCAACATCATCTAGCACTCTAAACCGTACATCAATTGCCGGTGAAATTTTATCGATATATTCAACTTCAGCTTCAGCCAAAGCTGATCCACAATTGACGCACCAGTGCACTGGCTTAAAGCCTTGTTGTAAATGCCCTCGACTAATTATTTGCCCTAAGGCCCGAATAATATTTGCTTCGAATTGAAAATCCATCGTCAGATAAGGATGCTGCCAATCACCAATCACACCTAAACGTTTAAACTCTTCACGCTGGATAGAAATTTGTTGACATGCATATTCACGGCAAGCTTTTCGAAAAGCCTTTGCAGTTAATTTATTACTAACCTGACCGACCTTTTTTTCTACATTTAACTCTATCGGTAAACCATGGCAATCCCAACCTGGTACAAAAGGAGCATCAAAGCCACTCATGGTCTTTGCTTTCACAACAATGTCTTTTAAAATTTTATTTACCGCATGTCCGATATGAATATGGCCATTCGCATAAGGGGGACCATCGTGAAGTATATACTTAGGTTTACCCTGATTTTTTTCACGCAATTTCTCATAGAGCGATAAATCAGACCATTGCTTTAAAATAGCAGGCTCTGCCTGAGGCAAGCTGCCTTTCATTGGAAATTTAGTAAAAGGAAGATTTAAGGTGTTTTTATAGTCAGTCATGTTATCTACACCTCTTAATGAGGTTGAACCCAGTTGGTCTTGAATTTAAATGGCTTAGAATAACATGCTTGAAGGGTACGTAATATAGTTAACAATAAAAAGCAACTAACGGCAACCCAAATTTTAATTACTCAGATTTACACAATCCTAGTTGTACACAAGTTCCACTAACATCCCAGCGTAATTGACCGTCTGTTTGATAAATAGGTGTCAAGATATAAGTAAAATGGTCGACCTTATTAACACGGATCCTCTGCGATGTCGCAATAATCTGCGCGTTCTTACCCACTTCAACACTCGCAACATAGCCTTTAGTTTGATTTTCCGACTTATAATTATCCGGAATACCATTTTGACCGGGAGTACCACAAGCGGTTAAACTATCATGCTCATGCATGCAGGTCGTCACTGCTAATTTGAATGGTGCTGTAGCTTGAACAACTTCTGCAAATTTTGCTCGATTACTATAATTTTGATAACTAGGTATTGCTAAGGCGGCCAAGATACCAATAATCGCGATAACGATCATGAGCTCAAGTAAAGTCAGACCACTTTGTTTTTCCTTCGTTGAATACATAAACCTTGCGCCTTTTAAAATCGATAGCTTAGTTTAACAAGCCACACCTGTTTAAACCAGTACCCCTTCTATAAAACTCAAATTCTGTCAAAACAGACTTAGAAAAGTTTCTTACGAAAATTAGATTTTTTAGCAAATTGCTAATGCTGTTTAAATTGACTACAATTCGGCTCTTTCTAGAAGATTGCCAACGTAGCTCAGTCGGTAGAGCAACTGATTCGTAATCAGTAGGTCGGACGTTCGATTCGTCTCGTTGGCACCAATTAAATCAAAGACTTACCCAATTTTCAATTAACCCTTAAATTCCCTTGCTGGATTTTTGCGGGAGCTACCAATGTATTTCGTTTTAGAACATCTAATTGATTTACCGAGTCACACGCTTTATTAGCGGCACGTATTAGATTAGCTAATTCGGCAGCTGAATAGTGCATCGTAATACGTCAACTCTATGGACGGGCAGTCTTGTTAAATCAAGTTAAAAGGCATTTACAGTCTACTCTAATCAAATTATAGAACTCGGTATAGATGCTTAAATTTGATACAATATCACCTAAAAAAGGATTCTAAATGAACTTGGTAACCCTCCCTTATAATGCCCAGGAAAGAAATAGAGTTTTTTGGTAAATTAAAATCCAGGAGACTTAATAAATGAAGAAGAAAAGGTTTAGTGAATCCCAAATTATCACAGTGCTGAAGGAG
>JBDLTN010000035.1:0-13343 GCA_039805785.1 Pseudomonadota bacterium
CGTAGGGGGAATAAGATTTCCCGATACTGCTTGACGTAATTCCTTAATACCCATGCCACGAATGGCAGTTAAAGGAATAATTGGGCACTTTAAGGAACGACTGAGTTGTTGGATATTGATATGAATACCGCGTTGTTTTGCAATGTCCATCATATTTAATGCGATAATAACCGGGATTTGCATTTCTAAGAGTTGCGCAGTCAAATACAATTGTCGTTCGAGATTGCTGGCATCTAAAACATTAATGACGAGGTCGGGACGACTACTGACTAGGTAGTTGCAGGCGATACATTCATCCATTGCACAATTATTAGCAACGACGCTTAAGGAATAAGTTCCTGGAAGATCAACGATTTCATAAGTGTCTGAGCCGACAGTAAAATAACCACTTTTTTGCTCAACAGTGACGCCTGCCCAGTTACCCACTTTTTGTCGACTGCCGGTCAGGGTATTAAAAATAACGGTTTTACCGCAATTAGGGTTACCTGCTATCGCAATAATCTTATTTTTTTGCATAAGTTTGGTGTTTTTAGTTTGAATATTCCACGTAAATATGACAGGCTTCAGTAGCGCGCAAACTAAATTGACTACCTAATATCTGTAATTGTAAGGGATCACCCAGTGGTGCACGTCGAATTAAGGTGATGACAATTTGGCGAGTGATGCCTAAATGTTGGAGTAACTTGCGACAAGATTGAGCGATATCAGAACTGAAACCCACAACTCGAGCAGATTGTCCTGGTTGGAGTTGGGTGAGAGGGATAGACTCAGTAAGCATAAATATTTTAAATGAGAATCATTACTATTTATAATAGAGGTTTTTTTATATTGAAGCAAGGTTTAATCGATCCTAGAGGGATGAGAAGTTTTTTATGCATTTGAGTCAGTTGTTAATGGGTTTAGACGTTCTGATAACGCAGGATCCTGTTATTAAAGGATTATGCCAAGACAGTCGTCAACTACAAACCGGCGATTTATTCTTTGCTTATCCTGGCTTAGGGAGTGACGGACGGCATTTCATAGCCGATGCTATTGCTAAAGGCGCGGCGGCTGTTTTATTTGAACCGGATGGGAGCAGGATCGACCTGAGCTCTGCACCTATTCCTATACTTCCGCTCCCGCAGTTAACCAGTCAACTTGGACCGATCGCTGCTCGTTTTTATGATTATCCAAGTCGTTATTTACCCGTCATTGGTATTACCGGGACTAATGGTAAAACTTCGTGTACTCATTTTTTAGCGGATAGTTTGCAACAGTTACAAAAATCCTGTGCTGTTATTGGAACCTTAGGTAATGGCTTCTATGGTGATTTAATGCCCGGCCAGCTGACGACACCGGATGCCATTGAATTACAACAACTATTAGCTAACTTTCGAGATAAACAAGCACAGGCTGTAGTCATGGAAGTTTCTTCACATCGTTTGGCGCAGCAGCGTTTAAATGGAACTGATTTTTCTGTTGCCGCATTTACCAATTTAACCCGCGATCATCTTGATTATCATAGAACGATGCAGGCTTATGCGCAGGCTAAGCGTTCTTTTTTTGATTTACCGGGTGTGCAACAAGCGATATTAAATGCCGATGATCCTTATGCACAACGTTGGTTACCGGAACTTGCCAAGCAATTACCTGTCTATACCTATTCTTTAGGTAAGCCGCAAGCGGCATGGTCGAATATTCCTCAGGTTAACGTAAAAAAATATAAATTTAATCAACAGGGTTTGCAGGCAGAGATTGATACGCCATGGGGTGAAGTATTTATCGAAAATCCATTTTTGTTAGGACAGTTTAATTTAAGTAATTTGTTATTAGTATTGACGCTGTTAAAAAGTTTACATTTTTCTTTGGCAGAAATTTCGCAGGTGATATCGAAACTAAAGGGTGTAAAAGGGCGTATGCAAGCGTTTCATAGTCAAGGAAAACCTTTAGTGGTTGTTGATTATGCGCACACGCCAGATGCATTGCAGCAAGTTTTGCGTGCTTTGCGTTCGCATTGTTCAGCGGGTGAATTATATTGTTTATTTGGTTGTGGAGGTGATCGAGATAAAGGGAAGCGGCCATTAATGGCCAAGATCGCCGAACAGGAAGCGGATCACATTATCATAACCAGTGATAATCCACGTCATGAAGATCCCTTACAAATTTTGCAAGATATTCAACAAGGTTTCACTCATAAAAAAAATCTGTATCGTGAACCGGATAGACAGCGGGCGATTGCTTATGCCTTAGCAACCGCTCAAGCCAATGATGTCGTACTAATCGCAGGTAAGGGCCACGAGGCTTATCAGTTAATTAAAGGCGTGCAATATCCTTTTGATGATGCGTTGGAAGTCCAAAAACTATTAAATGAGTAATTTTCAGTTAATAAAATTTTAACTTAGTGAATGTTATTTGTTATTGTTTGTGCAATATCTATAACTTAATATATACCTAAGTTTAGCGAGAAGGCTTCTTTAAACTAAGAATGCGCGACTCACAGACATACGTGAACATGTTTTTGTCGCTCAGGTTTTTGTAATCTTTAAAATTGATTTTGACATTCCTATATAGGATTAGCTTTTTTATGGTTATTTTGTGAAATTATCTACACTGGCTCGTAAAACCAATGGAAAGCTATTAGGTCCCGATGTGGATTATAAGGGAGTGAGTCTTGATACACGCAGTATAAAACCGAACGACCTTTTTATTGCTATTCGCGGCGAAAGCTTTGATGGACATGATTTTATCCAATTTGCGAAACAACATGGGGCTGCAGCGGCTATTGTTGATCATGCAATAGACATTGATTTTCCTTTAATAGTGGTTCAGGACACAAGAAAAGCCTTAGGAGAATTAGCTAAACAACATCGTCAACAATTTTCTATTTCTATTATTGCGCTAACGGGTAGCTGCGGCAAAACCACGACCAAAGAAATGATTCGTTCGATTTTGGCTGAAGCGGGTCCCGTATTGACTAATTTTAAAAATTTTAATAATGATATCGGTGTACCTTTAACATTATTGAATCTAACGGCTCAGCATCGTTATGCCGTCATCGAAATGGGTGCGAACCATCTTGGTGAAATTGCCTACTTAACCCAGATCACACAACCCAATGTAGCTTTAGTTACCAATATTGGACCCGCACATTTGCAAGGATTTGGTTCGATAACTGGCATTGCTCAGGCTAAGTCAGAGATTTTTTCAGGTTTGACTAACGAAGGTGTTGCTATTATTAATGCCGATGATAAGTTTACTGACGTTTTACAAAAAGCCAGTGCTAGCTTTCGTCGAGTAAGTTTTGGTTTAGCGGAGACCTGTGATTTTTCTGCCAGCAATATTCAAGTGGATGCCGATGGAAATGCAAGCTTTTTATTGCATGCACCGAACGGAAAAGAAATGATGCTGAGTTTAAACTTACCTGGGGAGCATCATGTGATGAATGCATTAGCAGCGGCATCCGCGACCAGTCAAGTGGGGATCGAATTAGCACAGATCAAATCCGGCTTAGAAAAGACCCAGGCTGTGCCCGGAAGAATGCTAGTCAGTAAAACCAAGCTGGGTATGACCTTGATAGATGATAGTTATAATGCGAATCCAAGTTCAGTTGCAGTGGCCTTAAATTTATTAGCACATTATCCAAGACATCGTATTTTTGTGATGGGCGATATGGGAGAATTGGGTCAAAATGCGCTAAACTATCATCGTGAAATGGGTCAATTAGCTAAAAATTTACATATTGATTTCGTTTATACTTGCGGCACTTTAAGTCAAGAAACCGCTAAAGCATTTGGCGCGAATGCAAAGCATTTTGCTAATCATTCTGAATTAATTTTAGCGCTGAAACGCAACTTACCTAAGAATACGACTATTTTAATTAAGGGTTCACGCAGTGCGCAAATGGAAAAAGTTGCAATGGCTTTATTGGATACTGATGTGTGAATCATAACATCTCAATTTATACTCATCACATGGGTTTTTCGCTAAATCCAGTAAAATTTTAATCGGAGAAAACGAACACTATGTTGTTATGGTTAACAGCCTTATTATCAAATTACTATCGGGCCCTTCATGTTTTTCAATATCTCACTTTAAGAGCAATTTTAGCCTCTTTAACAGCGTTTCTAATCTCACTTTTATTAGCACCTAAGATGATACGGACCTTAAGTTTTCGTCAAATTGGTCAATCAATTCGTACGGATGGACCCCAAGCCCATTTAAGCAAAGCAGGCACGCCGACGATGGGAGGTGCGTTGATTTTAATTGCCATCGTGATGACCACTTTGCTTTGGGCTAATCTGAATAATCACCTTATTTGGGTGGTTTTATTAGCTATTGTTGGATTTGGTTTGATAGGATTTGCTGATGATTATCTAAAATTAATCCTAAAAAATAGCCGTGGACTTATTCCACGTTGGAAATATCTATGGCAATCGCTATTAGGTTTAACGATTGGGATATTGTTATACATCAATGCAGAATTACCTGTTGAAACACAATTGGTAGTGCCTTTCTTTAAAAATCTCTTAATTCCCTTGGGAATATTTTATATCCCCTGGGTTTACTTAGTTATTGTGGGGAGTAGTAATGCGGTAAATCTGACCGACGGTTTAGATGGATTGGCGATTATGCCGACGGTGTTAGTGGGAAGTGGTTTAGGTATTTTTGCCTATCTTACTGGAAATATTACTTATGCTAAATATTTAGCTATTCCCTTTGTTCCTGGAGCGGGTGAAATGGTGGTGGTTTGTGGCGCCATCGTTGGGGCAGGTTTAGGTTTCTTATGGTTTAACACCTACCCGGCCCAAGTGTTTATGGGGGATGTCGGCGCTTTAGGCTTGGGTGCGACATTAGGTTGTATTGCGGTTGTGGTAAGACAAGAGTTTGTCTTACTCATCATGGGGGGTGTATTTGTATTAGAAACTATTTCAGTGATATTGCAAGTGGCTTCTTTTAAGTTAACCGGGAAAAGAATTTTCCGCATGGCACCGATACACCATCATTTTGAGTTAAAGGGTTGGCCTGAGCCGAGAATTATTGTAAGGTTTTGGATTATTACCTTTATATTGGTGTTATTTGGTTTAGCGACCTTGAAATTACGTTAATGGATTTTTTTATACCAGAACCGTTCAATTCACTTAGTTAACGTATTATGCAATGTAAAGATAAAAAAAATGTTGAAAGAAGTTTAGCTTTAGCTGGCGTTTTCCAATCTGCCGCCTTAGTACGGGATCTGGCTAGAACGGGAACAACGGAAAAATTAGCCTTTGATACCAGTATTCAAAGTATTTACACACTGGATGTGAGCAGCGTGGAACAAGTTTATGGTGGTACGATAAGGGGTTTGCGTTTAGGTTTGCAAGAGCTAGTGAATTTGCTGGCTTATACAAAACTTAAGCCAGATCGTGAATTAACTCGGTATTTAATTGGTTTAATGCATTTAGAACGTAAGCTTATCCGAAGCCCGGAAACCAAAAAAAAATTAAGTCGCCGGATTAAACATGCTATTTCTCAAGCTAATTATTTTGCATCGTCACCACAACTTATTATTAATAGTTTAGCGGATATTTATGTTACCACGTTAGGTACATTACCGTTTCGCTTGCATGTGGTGGGACAAGGGAAATATTTAGGACATGCTGAAACCGTCAGTAAAATACGAGCGGCGTTATTGGCTGGAGTGCGTTCTGCGGTTTTATGGCGGCAATTAGGAGGCTCGCGTTGGCAGCTTTTTCTCATGCGTTCTACGTTGATAGGAGTAGGTAAAAAACTACTAATCAGCCTTAATTCTAAATAAAAGTTTTTTCCCAGTTTAAATATATTTAAAGTATTATCAAAAATGATAATTATGTTATAATTTTTCAATTAATAAAAATATTAATTCGATTTTTATGCTGTATTAAAATAAGAATGGCTATAGTTAAAGCACTTTTGAAAAACAAGCTTAGTAATTTTGCAGTAACAAATGTTTCAATTAGTTTGAAGACATTTTCTCATTTTAAGTTGGATTTCACCGCTATCCATTTCAGTAGGGTTGGTTCCAATCTATTTTTCCACATTTTATTAGTTGATAATTTTCAAAAAATATCTCGCTGGGAAAAATTTTAATAAAATAATGTTACAATTTTAACTATGAACAACAGGAAAATATTAAAATCTGTAAAAATGCTGAAGAAGAATTTGATTAATTTCTCCAATGATAATGTTATCGATAAGACTCAGATTTTATCTAAATTAAAAAATTTAAAATTTATGTTTTGTATTTATTCAGAAAAATTCACTGAAAATAATATTTAATTTTAGCTGAAAAATAACAATTTAACTTAACTTAATAAGAGGGATGACTTATGAAGCCTGATGAAGATAATAAAGTGCTAATCTTAGGAGCCACAGGAAATTTCGGTAGGAAAATTGCAAAGGGTTTAGTCGAAAAAAACATTGCCATTATTATTAGCGGCCGACAAGAAGAACCTTTATTAGCTTTAAAAAAGCAACTTTCAAAAGCTGCGATTCATACTTGTATTGATATACTTTGTTTTGATTTTAAAAAGAGATTATCGCAAGAATTATTAAGGATTAGACCCCTGGTTGTTATCAATGCAGTAGGCCCTTTTCAAACGGCTGATTTTACTACAGCAATCAATTGTATCCTACTGCGCGTTAATTATATCGATTTAGCGGATGCGCGCGAATATGTGAATGATTTTGCAATTTTAGAAGAGGAAGCGACCAAGAAAAATTGTATTGCCATTACCGGTGCGAGCACTTTACCCTGTTTATCATCGGCAGTCTTAAATCATTATAAAGATGAATTTAAGACGATAGATTCTTTAATATATGGAATTACTTTAGGTCAAAAAGCCGAAAGGGGATTAGCAACATTCAAATCTATCTTAAGTTATTTGGGAAAAGATTTTAAAGATATTTGTGGCCTCTCTAAGAAAATATATGGATGGCAAGATTTATATCGACAAGAATATCCGCTATTAGGAAAACGCTGGATGGCGAATTGTGAGGTTCCGGATTTAGATTTATTACCAGGGTTTTTTCCTATTAAATCGATCCGGTTTTCTGCAGGTATAGAAAGCACGGTAGCACATCTTGGTTTATGGTTTTTATCTTGGTTAATCCGCTTAAAATTTCCGATAAAATTAGAAAATCATGCAGAAACTTTGTTGAAACTTAGTCATTATCTTGATCGGTTTGGTAGTGATGCGGGTGGTATGCATATGCTAATGTCAGGTACTGATCATAAAGGAAATGCTAAGAATATTAAGTGGTTTCTGGTAGCCAAATCAGGAGATGGTCCTAATATTCCTGCTATTCCGGCGGTACTTTTAGCAAAAAGAATAGTGCAAGAGGAAATCCAGGAAATCGGGGCGATCCCTTGTATGCATATGATTTCTTTGGAAAGTTATCTAGCAGAATTAAAAAAACTTGATATACACATTTTTTCGGAGGTCAGTAAAAAATTTTGAAACTCTTCGCACATGCTATTGCTGTGTGGTCACTTAATTCGTAATACCTGATGCGGTGAGTCTTGCAGCCATTTAAATTTCTAATGTTATTCAATGCGCAAGCTTTCGATCGTGCTAGGGGATTCTGAGTCTCGCTGAAGTTTTTGAGTGAAAAAGAAGTGGGCTCTACAAGGATCTCTAAACCCGTTGGTAATGGATTCAGATGGAATAATTGCTTTTCTTAATTTGTTAAGATCATCAGAGGGTAAAGTTTTTTCGGGTTGTGAATACACTAATTGCTCAAGCAAGGTTTGTGTCAAGCTATTTTTTCGGTTAAATCCTTGTAGTTTATTAGATAAATGCCTTAGATCAGGATGGGACAGAAGCTTATCAAAGTTTTTCTGCGTGAAAAGATTCGAATAAAAAAGTGTAAAAAGAACATTGGCTAGCAAATGTGGATCACTTTGTTTTTCAATAAGCATTCTGTTTGCTGTAGATAATAAATTTACACTGTTCAGCAAACGCAATACCGAGGCAATTCCTGATGGACAGCTATGTCCTTCTAGGATTTTTTTATTTTCTGTTGTTAAAAGATTTGAATGATGTAATTGAATTAAGCCTGAACCGATTTCAAAAGGTAAAGGATGATGAAGTACAAGCGAAAAATTTTCTAAATTAAGAATGCCTGCATCACGAATTCTGCATAAGGTAGTACCAATTTCATACACATGGAGATTTAATGCTTGAAGTGTGTTTTGAAAAAAATCTCGGGAACTGCGTTTTGGTGATATAAAATATTGGTAAAGCTGCGAAGTTGTTTGAGAGTTTTTTTGTTTTTTTGTTAAAGCCATAGTTCTTCCTTGTAAATTATGCGTAATAATGCCTTTTTAAAAAAGGCTGAATTATCGCAAGTTTTTTGTTATAAATCTATAAATAATTCATTTTTACCGATTAATTTTTAAGGTGCGTAATCGCAAAGAATTTCCTATCACTGATAGCGAGCTTAAACTCATTGCGAGAGCGGCGAACATGGGGTCCAATAGGCGTCCATTCCAAGCATATAAAACACCTGCGGCGATAGGGATACAGAGAATATTATAAATAAATGCAAGAAATAAATTTTCACGAATATTTCTCATGACCTGTTTACTCAGTTGTTGGGCATGAACTATTCCCATTAAATCCCCTTTTACTAGCGTAACTCCTGCATTTTGCATGGCTACATCCGTTCCGGTTCCCATGGCAATACCAATGTCTGCTTGCGCTAAAGCCGGTGCATCGTTAATCCCATCCCCAGCCATCGCAACAATATAGCCTTGTTTCTGTAGTTGTTTAACGAGCTTATTTTTCTGTGAAGGTAATATTTCAGCTTCGACCTGCTTGATTGCTAATTTTTTAGCGACTGCCTCAGCACTGATCCGATTATCGCCCGTGACCATGATAATGGTTAAACCTTGTTTTCTTAAGCTATTTAAGGCAGATAGTGTTGATTCTTTAATAGGATCACTGACGCTGATAAATCCAGCCAACTGTTTTTCAATAACTAAATACATAATCGTTTCGCCTGCTTGACGCAATTTTATGGCTTGTTTTTCGATAATCGCGGTGGAAATTTTTAGATTGTTACAAAGTTTTTGATTACCTAGAGCAATAGATTTATTTTGCCAAAGACCGAATACACCGATACCGATTTCAGCAGAAAAGTTTTCAATTACATCTAAATGAAGCTGGTTTTTTTCAGCGGCATTGACGACAGCATTCGCTAATGGATGTTCACTCTGTTTTTCTAAACTGGCAGCAACTAATAAAACTTCAGTTTCAGTAAAACCGGGTGCGGCAATAATGTGATTGACAACAGGTTTTCCTAGTGTCAGTGTCCCGGTTTTATCGACGACCAACGCATTAACCTTTTCAAAACGTTCTAAACTTTCAGCATCCTTTATTAAAATTCCTGCTTGGGCGCCTCGACCCATTCCAACGGTAATTGACATCGGAGTCGCTAAACCTAAGGCACAAGGACAGGCAATAATTAATACTGAAATAGCTGCAATTAAACCGTAGGTCATGGCAGGATAAGGACCCCAGATCGACCAAGCAATAAAAGTGATAAAGGCAATCAACAAGACAATCGGTACAAAGTAACTGGAAATTTGATCGGCCAGTTTTTGAATAGGAGCCTTAGATCGTTGTGCTTCAGAAACCAGTTGGACAATTTGTGCCAACAAGGTTGTTTTTCCAACATGTTTAGCACGCATCACAAAACTTCCAGACATATTTAGCGTGCCGCCAATGACATGGGAGCCTATTTGCTTTTCAACGGGAATAGCTTCGCCGGTAATCATCGATTCATTGATAGAACTATGTCCTTGAATAATCACGCCATCAGTGGGGATTTTTTCTCCTGGGCGTACCCTTAATTCGTCATCAATCTGAATGTCATCTAAAGGAATTTCACTTTCTGTTTGGCCTTTAATTCTTCGCGCGGTTTTTGGAGATAAATCGAGTAATGAACGTAAAGCCCCACCCGTTTGTTCGCGTCCTTTTAATTCTAAGATTTGTCCCATCAATACTAAAGCGGTTATCACACTAGCGGTTTCAAAATAGAGGTTAACCTGGCCAACCTGGCCATGAATGGAATGAAACGCAGCTGGAAACAGATTAGGAAAGAATACCGCAATGACACTATATCCATAGGCGATGCTAATACCCAAACCTATCAGTGTAAACATATTTAAATGTCGCTGCTTAAGTGAAAGCCAAGCCCGTTTGAGAAGAGGATAACCACACCAAAATATAATAATGCTGGATAAGGCTAATTGTAGATAAGAAGAGATTACAATAGGGATAAATGTTACGAGTGTTTTGATTCCTGGTATATGGAGTCCCATTGTCAGAAATAAAATGGGTAAGCTTAAGATAACACTCAGCCAAAAGCGTTTTGATAAATCAGTTAATTCATTATGATGGCCAGCCTTTCCGGTTTTATGAGTGGCAAGCGTTTTCGGTTCCAAGGACATACCACAAATCGGACAGCTGCCGGGCTGATTACGAATGATCTCGGGATGCATCGGACAGGTATATTGTTGAGATTTTAGCGTGTGATACGTATTTTTTGAGCTTAGGGCTGACATAGAAAAATCCTCCCATATTTAGTTAATGGTTTATTTTACACCCCATTTTTATAGATAAATAGATTGGCTGCTAAAGGCAGGCTCGATATAAGGTTTATCAAGCTTGGCAATAGCGAGGGTTAGTGGTAAGTAATGGTAGAGTGGCCCTCACTTACAGAGCATCCGGGTAATCTGTTCAATCCTTTCTGGGTCAAGCCCTTCTTCAGCTAAACGTAAGGCAATCTCACGACATTTAACCGTTAAAATTGTCAATGCAGTGGCACTCATAAACTGCAGTAATGCCTCTTGGATTTCCTTAGATAGACCTATTTTCTCCCAGGCTTGTTTCAATTGGTTTTCGAGTTCTATTTTGATTGAAGAATGCTTAAAGCTACCTTGAATATTTAGAGTATTACGACAATCCTAAAGCCAGTTAATTAATGGTTGAATGTTGTTTGTTATTTAATTTTAAACTTAATGATGCCAGCTTATAATCATTATTTTCATTCAATAACACAACAATAGGCTTAAAGCTGGCGATTTGGCTCTCCTGGAATTGTGCATAGCTGCAAATAATGACACGATCACCAACAGCCGTCAGTCGGGCACAGGCACCGTTGGCACGCATCATTCGTGAACCACTAGGGGCTGGGATAGCATAGGTGACATAACGTTGGCCATTAGTGATATTGTAAACGTGGATTTGTTCATGCTCCACGATATTACAGACTTCCATAATTTCAGCATCAATACTAAAAGAACCTTCATAATTAAGATCAGCTTCGGTGACCTTGGCTTGGTGCAATTTTGATTTTAATAATGTTCTTTGCATAAGGTTTATCTTTGAATGAATAATTATTTTAATTTTGTATATTAAGCCAAAATTCAAGGCTTTAAAAGCCGAAGCAATGTTTTTGAGATATCCAAGCAGGAAAGCTTAGGTAAATGTAAACGGAGATCAGCTGGATTAGGTAAAGCATCGAGATCCTATCCTTGCTGTAGCACTAATTACCCAAAAAGAGTTGCATAGATAGCAGAAATTTACTTTATGCTTAGTGAGAAGCAGATATTAAATTTAAGCTAGCTTCCACTAGTCGAGCTACACAGATCACAATCTAAATTACTACTGTATTTTCTGAAATTGATTAATTTTTTTATTTGTAAAGTAGAAGAGGTATAGGGAGAATATCAAATTTGTAATATAATAAATTTTTAATTTTTTTAAAATAAATGGGTTTTTTTTTAAAAAATAATTAATAAAAAATTCACTTTTAGCAATCCTATTAACACAAGGAAGGTTATGGAACTAAAGCATCCTATAGATAAAAAGTAGAGAGGCAATGAAGCTAGGTTAATCTATCCCCAAAATGTATTATTACTTAAGCATGTTCGCATTAAGCGTGCTGATGACGATGATGAAACGTTAGTATCGGCTACCGCCAGAAGATATTATTCCTATTGGTTGAGTCAAGAGGATATTGCGGATATCGCGCGATTAGAATATGACAATTATAAGGCAACCGGAGAGAATAGCCACGCTGAATTTGAGGTTTTGGGATCGATCGCACAATTAAGCGCTCGGCTAGAAGCCTTTCAACTGACAGCGGTGAAAAAAACAACGAGTCGAGTTACGTTAATTATAAATCTGGGAGATCTACATTGGGTTACTCTCGTTATTTCCTATAAAGATAATAATTATGTCGGTTATTATGCAGATTCAAAAAATAATCCTCTTCTTTACGACTATTATCAATTACTGATAGACCGATTTAGTATACAGCCGATAAGTGTTAGCCCTGGATTCCCCCAACAAACCGACGGACATAATTGTGATTTATGGGCTTTAGAGAATGCACGTGATATAGCTTGGATGTTAGACGACGATACGCGATCATTGTATTCGGTGGTGACCAAATTAAAAGAGCCCCGTGATGAGAAGTATTTTGAAGGAAGGCGACGCTTTCTTGCTGAAAGGCTTCGTACCGATCCCGAACGCAGCGCAAGATACCCGCTTTCTTCTGACACAGATACTCCTGATCCAAAGCGCATTAAGATTTCGACGCAACAAGAAAAGATAAACGTAACGGAATTATTAGAAACCTTTGTAAAAGCATTTATCGCGTCAACGATAAAAAAGATAGGCGCTTATCATATCACAGCCAAAGGCGAGCGATTGACAGAAGAAGCTTTAAAAACTGAGCTAAAAACGGGTTTAACGGGAGGATTATTTGGCATAGTGCTTTCTCAAAGCATCGTCGGAGCCATCCCTTCATTGGTTGCTTCACTTAGACTGCTCAGTAGCAAGTACTATTTATCGAAAGCGAAGGCACAAAAGATTACCAAAGCCTTTTCTGAAACCGAATCGAACTTAAGCCTCATGCTAGCAGAGGCCGCCACTGGAATCTTTTATAGCTTTGAAAGTCAATTTATGCATGTGACCGATAAAGCAGGAAAAAAGATAGCGATGGAGAAGCTCGCAGACGATGCAGCAGAACGAACACTGAATTATATCGCTAAGCTTGATGCCGAACCGACGTGCATTTCTAAACAACTGATTGAAAAAGGGGTATTGTTAGGTCGATCAGAAAATTTCTTTGATCCTAATATGTAGTAGCTCAAACTTGATCGGACAGTTGCCGGTTTTTAAGAAGTGACTGTCAGGTCAAATTTAGTGGAATAGTTCAGACTTGATGTGACACAAAGGAATGAGTAAGGTTACCCGTTTTGAGAAGTCGAGAAACTTTAATCAAAACACAAAGGGTAACCTTAGATGCTACATAGTAATGAAAGAATAATT
>JBDLTN010000036.1:0-13297 GCA_039805785.1 Pseudomonadota bacterium
TTGCCTGAGCTACCTGCTAATTGACTACCTGCTACTGCACCAAGTCCTGCACCGGCGATTGTAGCAACAGTTCTACCCGAACCACCACCGATTGTGTTACCTAAAAGACCACCTACCGCAGCACCACCTAGGCCTCCGGCAACGCGTCTTTGGTCAGGTGACATCGTATCACAGGCGGTAAGGCCTAATAACAAAACGCCTATTAGGACGCATGAATTAAATTTTTTCATATTATACCCCATGGAAATGAAATAATTTTTAGACTACTCTTCACGCTTAAAATTTTGCTGCGGTGCTGCGGTTTCATGGTCCTTATGTATAAAATATATACATTTGGGTTGTTCATTCTCACGGCGCGCCTTGGCAAAAATTTAATGCTTATGAGTATATTTATTTATCGTTCTTAACAAAAGTATAGGCAGTGGGGTGGGTAAATACCAGGGAAAAGCCCTAAAAGTGTTTAAAAATTGTACGTTTAGATTGAGTTATACTAAAGGCCCATTTTTCCAGAGGACAGTCTCATGCAAAGCATTCAATTGAAAATTTTGGATTCTCGATTAGGAGAAGAATTTCCGCTGCCTAGTTATGCTACCGATGGCTCTGCTGGACTTGATTTACGCGCTTGTATCGAGAAGACCCTACGATTATTGCCTGGTCAGACTGAGTTAATTTCAACCGGCTTAGCGATTCATATTGCCCAACCCAATTTAGCCGCAGTGATCTTGCCACGTTCGGGACTTGGTCATAAGCATGGCATCGTGTTAGGAAATCTTATTGGGCTTATTGATTCTGATTATCAGGGCGAATTATTGATTTCTTGCTGGAATCGTGGTCAAAGTGATTTTGCCATCCAAGCAGGAGATAGAATTGCACAACTGGTCTTTGTACCAGTGGTTAGAACGCAGTTTGAGTTGGTTCCAGAATTTATACAAACTGATCGCGGTGTCGGCGGTTTTGGCCATTCAGGGGTGCAATAAATACATTGCCATTGTAAAAAAGTGATTGAGTCAAGGCGTTGCAGTTATCAATTATTTTGATATTTCAACTATATATTATGAATTTTTTTTCTTGAATGATTTTATGCGCTATTGTATTAAAATTTTTCTGTTAGACTATTGCGAGAATATCTTTATAACAATAAAAAATTATGACATCCCCAATTAATACCACCAAAGTTAAACTTAATACACCAGAAAATTTACAGGTTAAGCAAAACAAACAACAAAGTTTACTCAATTTTTTGAAAAAAATTAAATTTTCAGAACTGCGTATTCTTGAACTAAAAAAACTAACTAAAAAAGAAATAAATGCTTTCGAATTTAAATCATCTCAATTACAAGCAGTTATTTTTTTGTTTCCTAAGCTTGATCGATTTAATGCGCTTAAGCTGATAGTAAAACATTTTGATATTAAATTATCTATGTTATCTGAAACAGAAATTAAAGCACTGACCAGTTGCCTGCTAAATGACCCTGCATTTAGTAATTTATTACCATTCGCTAAAAAGAATTTTGCAGGAATTTTTGTTGCAGAGGATAAAAAGAAAACGATTGCTCCTGTAATACAAAAAGAAACTAAAGTAGTTAATACTAAATTAAAGAACACAATATTTGGAGTGGATTCTAAACAATACGGTAGTTTACCCAAGAAAAAAATTATTTTTAATGAAAGACCTTCTTCACTAGAGCAATTAAGGATATCAATTATAAAGCTATGCCCGGAATCTAGATTGAATTTTTTTAGACAATCAGAAATAAAGAGTTGTTATCAAAATAAAGTTACACGTATGCATATACAAGATTTTAAAAATTTTATTGAAATTTTTCCACCCAAGGACGCAATTAAATTTTTGAATCTTCCTTTGATACGGGATCAGATACAAGGTTTACAACGACAAAATGCTCAACTATCAGAGGAATCTTATATTGATTTATTACGTTACTTTGAACCTTATCAAATAAATGCTGTAAAAAAATTATTAAGGCCTATTAGTCCTAATATAGATTTAAAAATGAATTTAGAAAAAAATTACTTAAATGTAATTGCTTCCCCACTTTTTTTTAGAAATCGTCTTTATGATTTAAAGCAAGGCAACGAACCTTCTAGGGATGAAGGATATTGTTCAGGTAATGTATCTCCAGTGGATAATTACATTAATGAGTGTTCAAACAGACGTACTTAATCTCTAAATACTCTTCAATACCATATTTTGAACCCTCACGGCCTATGCCGGATTGTTTAAAACCACCGAAGGGCGCGACTGCATTTGAAACGCGCCCGGTATTGACGCCGACAATACCATAGTCAAGTTGCTGACTTACATGTATTACTCGATTGATGTTTTGTGTATAAAAATAGGCGGCAAGACCGTATTCAGTGGCATTAGCCAGGTGGATAGCTTCTTTATCTTCAGAAAATTTAAAAAGTGCGGCAACGGGACCAAAGGTCTCTTGTTTTGCAATTAACATTTTGGGTGTGCAATTTTTCAAAAGTGTCGGTTGGAAAAAATTTCCAGCTAAATCATGTATTTTTCCGCCACAGACCAATTCTGCGCCTTGTTGTAGTGCATCCGCAATGTGTTTTTCTACTTTTTTGATGGCTGCTGAATTGATTAATGGTCCTATTTGAATATTCTTTTCTAAACCATTGCCGACTTTTAATTGTTGTATGGCTTGGGTTAATTTATCTGAAAAAATTTCGTAGATTTTTTCATGAATATAAAAACGATTGGTACAAATACAAGTCTGACCACTATTACGAAATTTCGATGCAATAGCACCGAGAATGGCTTGATCAATATTGGCATCATCAAAGACAATAAAGGGCGCATTCCCTCCTAACTCTAGGGATATTTTTTTTACAGAACTGGCAGCCTTTTGCATTAATAATTTACCAATCGCCGTAGAGCCGGTGAACGAGAGTTTGCGTATCAACGGGCTATCAGTGAAAAGATTACCGATTAATTCAGAATCACCGGTCACGATATTAAAAACACCGGCGGGTATTCCCGCTTCTTCGGCCAGTACGGCCAATGCTAATGCTGAAAAAGGGGTTAACACCGAAGGTTTAAGTACGATAGTACAGCCTGCGGCTAAAGCCGGTGCACATTTCCTTGTAATCATTGCATTAGGAAAATTCCATGGTGTAATGGCGCCTACTACACCCACAGATTGCTTACTGACAAACAAATGCTGTGCGGTTAATGGTGCAGGTATAATATCGCCATAGACGCGTTTACCTTCTTCAGCAAACCATTGAATAAAAGACGCGCCATAACGAATCTCTTCTATCGCTTCTTTAATGGGTTTGCCTTGCTCTAAGGTGAGTATCAGTGCCAAATCATTAATATTTTCCAAAATAAGTAGGTACCAGCGATATAATAAATCGCCGCGTTCTGCAGCAGTTTTGGATCGCCATATTGGCCAGGCTTTTTCTGCAGCTATGATGGCATTTAGGATGTTTTCTGGTTCTAAATCAGGCACGGTTCCAAGAATGTCTCCGGTAGCAGGATTATTAACGCTTATCGTTTTCTTTGTTTGGATCCATTGTCCATTGATATAACAATTTTGTTGAAACAGTGAAGAATTGGTTAGTTTCATAATGAGAATCCCGAATTTCAGTTTTTGGGTTTTTCAATAGTGACTTGTAATAAGCGAATCAATCGATTATCAGCGCGTAAAACCTTAAAATGAAAAGGGTGAATACTAATACTAGCGCCGCGTTTAGGTAAGTAACCAAATCGATTCGCAATAACGCCACCTATCGTATCAAATTGATGGGTTGCCAAATGAGCTTTAAAAAAGTCATTGAAATCTTCAATAGGCATCAAGGCTTTGACAATAAATTGATTGGGGCTTTGTTCTTGTATAAAAACTTCATCATTAGCATCGTATTCATCTTCAATCTCACCAACAATTTCTTCTAAAACATCTTCAATGGTGACTAAACCCGATACAGCACCGTATTCATCAACAACGATAGCCATATGATAATGTTTATGCTGAAATTCTTCGAGTAAGCTGTCTAAGCGCTTACTTTCGGGTATAAACACTACGGGTCTGAGAATATCGCGAATATTAAAGTTACTAGGATGTGCTAACGGATTGTATTTGAGTAAATCCTTTGCCAGCAATAAGCCAATAACATGTCGTTCACTATTAATGACAGGGAAGCGCGAGTGCCCAGATTCGATGACTAGCGGTAACAACTCAGATAAATGTGCTTTTTCAGAAATAACGGTAATTTTAGCATGTGGCACCATAATATCCCTGACGTGTATATCAGAGATTTGCAAGACGCCTTCTAACATTTTGAGCGCATGAGTATTAAGTAAGTTGCGTTGCTTAGCATGATGTAATAACTCAAGAAGTTGTTTTCTATTACGGGGTCCTTGCTTGAAAGCTTGATGCACACGTGTGAACCATGCCTGACGTTTTTTTTTAATCTTAAATTTATCGTCAGATATAGGGGTTTTCATAACCTAATTCCTTTAATAATTGAATTTCTAGAGCTTCCATTTTGTTAGCATCTTTATCATGAACATGATCATAACCTATTAAATGTAAACAACCATGGATGATGAGGTGCGCCCAATGAGCTAAACGAGTTTTTTCTTGTTGTTTGGCTTGTTGGTTAACCAATGCCGCACAGACGACTAAATCACCTAAAAAAGCCGAGGAAATACCAGGCGGGGGCTCAAAGGGAAAGGATAAAATATTAGTGGGACCTTTTTTATGTCGATAATGGCTATTTAGCTCAGCACTTTCTTTTTTGCTAACGAGTCGTATGTTGACTTGATTAGTTGTAACTTGTTTTGCCAAAGCTTTGTTTACCCATCGCTGTAGGAAATAACGGCTAGGAATAAAAGTGTTACTAGCAATAATTTGTAGAGTGATCTTAATGCGCTTTTCTTTGGTTTTCGTTTTGCGCATAGGCTTGTAGTATAGCTTGTACTAAAGTATGCCTGACAATATCTTGCATTTGAAATTCAGTAAAGCTGATACCCTTTATATTTTTTAAAATATTTAAACAATGACAGAGACCCGATTCTATGCCGCGAGGTAAATCGGTTTGAGTCGCATCACCACTTACCACGACTTTGGAATTAAAACCAATACGGGTTAAAAACATTTTCATTTGTTCTTTCGTCGTATTTTGGGCTTCATCTAAAATAATGAACGCATCATTTAAGGTACGGCCGCGCATATAAGCTAAAGGAACGACTTCAATAATGTGTTGTTCGACTAGTTGCATGACTAATTCGAAGCCAAGCATATCATTCAATGCATCATAAAGTGGTCGAAAATAGGGATCGAGCTTCTGCGAAAAATCTCCTGGTAAAAAACCTAATTTTTCACCGGCTTCAACGGCGGGCCTAACAAGTACCACGCGACTAATTTGTTCTTTTTCAAGCGCAGCGACTGCACAAGCGACGGCTAAGTAAGTTTTTCCAGTTCCTGCAGGGCCCAAACCAAAGTTAATATCATGATTTAAAATACGATCAATATAGAGGCTTTGATTAGGACTATGGGGTTTGATAGTTCCGCGTTTAGTTTGGATTACTATACCTGGAGTTTTTGGTGGTTTAAATGTCATATTGGGATCAGTTTGAGCAGTCTGGAGCACTAAATGAATAGTATTCGAAGTCAAAGTAGTTTTTTGAGTGCCAGTTTCTGCATAAAGATGATGTAATACCTTAGCAGCAATTTCGACAGCATTATTAGGACCATTAATTTGAAAGTCATGACCACGATTATAAATACACACGTTGAGTTTTTGTTCTATTTGACGTAAATGCTGATCAAAAGGACCACAAAGATTGGCTAAACGATGATTATCTTCGGGAATAAGTTGAAACGTAAAAGCTTGAGTATTCAATTGACTATTAATTCTCCCCGTAAAGAGTTTCTTAATACCTCAGTAATGGTAATAGGAACTAATTCTCCTATTAAGCGTGTATTACCTCTGAAATTAACCACGCGGTTATTTTCTGTACGCCCTTGCAGCTCATCTTTGCCTCTCTTAGAAGGACCTTCAACTAAGATTTGCTGAACATTACCGAGCATTTTTTTACTTAAGGCTTGTCCTTGAAATACTAGGAGATTTTGCAGGATCTGTAAACGTTGTTTTTTTTCAGCGGGTGTTACATCGTCAGATAGCTCAGCTGCAGGTGTTCCGGGACGACGGCTATAAATGAAGCTAAATGAATGGTCAAAACCTATAGATTCCACCAATTTGAGTGTGGCTTGAAAATCAGCTTCAGTTTCTCCAGGAAATCCAATAATAAAATCTGAAGAAATGGCAATATCAGGTCGAATTTTGCGTAATTTACGAATTTTAGATTTAAATTCTAATGTGGTGTAACCTCGCTTCATGGCGGCTAAAACTCGATCTGAGCCACTTTGTACTGGAAGATGCAAATGATTGGCCAATTTGGGAACATCGGCATAAGCTTGAATGAGTCGATCTGAAAACGCTAAGGGATGAGAGGTGGTAAATCGTATGCGCAAAATTTCATCGATGGTGGCGATATAGCGAATTAAATCAGCTAAATCGGCTGTGCCGCCTTCATGCCGCGGACCTTGATAATCATTCACATTTTGGCCTAATAAGGTAATTTCACGGACCCCTTGTTCACTCAATTGTACAATTTCTGCAAGCACATCATCCAAAGGCCGGCTAATTTCTTCACCTCGCGTGTAGGGAACGACACAAAAACTACAATATTTGTTACATCCTTCCATGATGGATACAAATGCACGTGGACCTTCGGCTCTTGGGGCGGGCAAATGATCAAATTTTTCGATTTCTGGAAAGGAAATATCTACCACAGACCGTTTTTTTTCTAAGACTTGATTAATCATATCTGGAAGTCGATGCAAAGTCTGAGGACCAAATACGATATCAACAAAAGGGGCTCGTTGAATGATACCCGAACCTTCTTGACTGGCAACGCAACCACCGACAGCGATAATGACATGGGATCGCAGTGCTTTAATTTTTCGCCATTGCCCGAGCTGTGAAAAAACCTTTTCCTGAGCTTTTTCACGTATAGAACAAGTATTTAACAAGATAACATCGGCTTCGTTAGGATCTTTAGTCAAGACTAAACGATGCGAATCAGATAAAAGATTATGCATGCTCACCGAATCATATTCGTTCATTTGGCAGCCATGGGTTTCGATGTAGAGCTTTTCTAGCATAAATTTCTATTGATTAAGTTTTTCTTTTAATAAATTATTTAATTGTTGTGGATTTATTTTTCCGCCCGAAGCTTTCATCACTTGACCTACAAAAAAGCCAAAAAGTTTATCTTTTCCGGATCGATAATCAGCTAATTGTTGAGGATATTTTTGTAAAATCTCATCAATAAGCGTCGAGATGGCCGATTGGTCTGTGACTTGTTGTAGATTTTTTTCTTGAATGATTTCATCACTGGTTTTTTGGCTAACCCATAATTCTTCAAACACATCTTTTGCTATGGTGCTAGAAATAGTTTGATCGGCAATTCGTTTTAATAGACCCGCAAGCCGTTTGGCATTAATAGGCGATTCAAGAATGGTTAAATTGGATTTATTAAGTGCGGCAGCCAGTTCGCCCATGATCCAATTCGCCGCTAACTTAGCTGGGATTTTTTCTTTGACCACTTCTTCAAAATAGTCAGCTAATTCACGAACACTGGTGAGTAAACTTGCATCATAAACACTTAGCTTATATTCAGACAGAAAACGAGCATGTCTTTTTTGTGGTAATTCAGGTAGGGTTTGCTTGATTCTTTCTATAAAATCAGCCGTGATGACGACAGAACATAAATCAGGATCAGTAAAATAGCGATAATCTTTTGCATCCTCTTTACTACGCATGGACCGGGTTTCTTGTTTATCGGTATCATATAAACGGGTTTCTTGATCGATACTTCCACCTGCCTCTAAAACCTCAATTTGACGATCAATTTCATATTGAATCGCTTTTTCAATAAAACGAAAAGAATTTAAATTTTTAATTTCGACACGTTTTCCTAATTGTTTTTGGTGAGTTTTACGGACTGAGACATTGGCGTCGCAACGAAATGAGCCTTCTTGCAAATTACCGTCTGAAATATCTAAGTAACGAACCAACGTATGCAATGTTTTAAGATAAACAACCGCTTCTTTGGGTGAAGTCAAATCAGGCTCTGAGACAATTTCCAATAAAGGAGTTCCAGCACGATTCAGATCGATGCCACTCATGTTTGCAAGTCCTTCATGCAGGGACTTCCCAGCATCTTCTTCTAAATGGGCGCGAGTAATGCGTATGGTTTTTTGTTCTCCATTTTCTAATGCTATTGTTAGCTGTCCTGGTCCAACAATGGGATTTTCATGTTGGCTTATTTGATAGCCCTTAGGCAGATCGGGATAAAAATAATTTTTACGCGCGAAAATAGAAAAATTAGGAATATCGGCCTGAATGCTTAAACCAAATTTAATGGCCATATTGACGGCTTCGGCATTTAAAACGGGTAGCACGCCGGGTAAAGCTAAATCAATGGCACACGCCTGTGTATTGGCTTCAGCACCATAGGCGGTAGCTGCGCCAGAAAAAAGCTTTGATTGGGTTGATAATTGAAGATGAACTTCAAGTCCTATGACGGATTCCCAAGTATCAGCCAGCCTCTCGGAAGATCCGTTAGGAGATAATTTTTTAGGTAGAGCCGAGGTCATAGATTAAAATTCTCCGGTACTTTTTTATGCCAATCGGTTTCTTGTTGATAACGATGTGCGATATTCAATAATTTTTCTTCAGTAAAAGGACTGCCTATGAGTTGCATTCCTAAGGGAAGCCCATCAATAAATCCGGCTGGAATTGAAATAGCCGGTAGGCCGGCTAAATTGATAGCAATCGTGTAAATATCCGATAAATACATACTCACCGGATCATTAACTTTTTCACCCAGCTTGAAGGCAGTAGTAGGTGTGGTAGGTCCAAGAAGGACATCAACATGTTGAAAGGCTTCTTCAAACTCTTGAATTAAGAGTGCGCGAATTTTTTGAGCTTTAGCATAATAAGCATCATAAGAACCGGCGGATAAAACATAGGTACCCATCAACAGCCGACGTTTTACTTCATTACCAAATCCCTCGCCGCGGGTTCTCTCATATAAATCCTTTAAATCAGTTGGATTATTGCAACGATAACCATAACGTACACCATCATAGCGAGCCAGATTGGAAGAACATTCAGCTGAGGCAATAATATAGTACAGCGGAATAACGAGAGGGAGGTTTGGTAAACTCACACGGCTAATTTTTGCACCTAAACTTTCGTAAAGCTTAATCGCAGTTTGGATAGTTTCAGCGACTCTTGGGTCAAGGTCTTCCGAAAAATATTCTTTTGGTAATCCAATTTTTAGGCCTTCGAGTGAATCATTCAGCGTTGATAGATAGTTAGGGACGGGTTGATCAATGCTCGTCGAGTCTTTCTCATCAAAACCTGCCATAACATTCATTAAAAGAGCCGCATCTTCTGCAGTCTGCGTCATTGGACCGGCTTGATCTAAACTAGAGGCAAAAGCAATAAGACCATAGCGCGATATGCGGCCGTAGGTGGGTTTAAGTCCGGTAAGATTGCACAATGCGGCGGGTTGTCTTATGGAGCCACCGGTATCTGTGCCTGTTGCAGCAGGCGTTAATCGTGCTGCAACTGCTGCGCTAGAACCACCGGAAGAACCGCCCGGAACGCGGGAGATATCCCAGGGGTTTTTTACTGCCCCATAAAAACTATTCTCATTCGACGAGCCCATGGCAAACTCATCCATGTTGGTTTTACCCAAAAGCACTGTTCCAGCTTTATTAAGTCGGGTCACTAATGTTGCGTCATAGGGAGCAACAAAATTATCTAACATTTTCGAGGCACAGCTGGTTTTAATGCCTGCAGTACAAAAAATATCTTTATGGGCAAAAGGAATACCCGTCAATGGTCCTGCACTGCCTTTTTGGTATTGCAAATCAGCTTGTTTGGCTTGTTCTAAGGCGAATGTAGGCGTGACCGTAATAAAGCTATTCAATATTTTATCAAATTTATCGATACGCGCTAAAAAAAATTGCGTTAATTCTGTACTCGATATCTTTTTTGTGCGAAGCGCGTTAGATAACTCAGTGATCGTGTCGTTATGCATAGTTATTAATCTCTAAAGTTATTCTAAAACAAGAGGAACACAATAAAGCCCTGCTTCAGTATGCTTTGTTAATTGTTGAAAGTCTTCTCTATGAACAATTTCTGTGATCTTATCAGGACGTAAGCGTTGAGTGATGCCAAAAGGGTGAGCAACGGGTTGTACTGAGGCCGTATCTACCGCATCCATTTGCGTTGCAAGTTTAAAAATGCCTTGTAAGCTTTTTAAATAATGAGCGGCTTCTTCAGGATTGATTTGTATCCTAGCTAAATCAGCAATTTTATTAACGTCTTCAAGCGTAATCACCATAATTAAGTGAAACTCCAAATCGAGTATTGGTAAAAAGCTCGATATTATACCTATTACGTTTAGATTTGCGAATCGTAAATCTAAAGACAGAGTGATTGGTAGTTCTGCGATTGTAATTTTTCCCTTCTGGCGAGGTTGCTTGCAAAAAATCTTCTAGATTTGCTAAAGTGCGTAAGCACACACTATATTGTGTAGGTAAACGCTCATAGGTAGGTGGTCAACTTTATGCTAAGCAAATTCCGCGGTTTATTTTCTAAAGACATTTCCATAGATTTAGGCACGGCAAATTCATTAATTTATGTTCGTGGCGAAGGTATTGTCCTCAATGAACCTTCCGTAGTCGCTATCCGCTCAGAAGAGGGAAATCAACGTCGCGTACTCGCAGTTGGCTGGGAAGCAAAACGCATGCTAGGTCGTACTCCGGGTAATATTAGTGCCATTCGTCCTTTAAAAGATGGTGTGATTGCAGATTTTTATGTGACTGAAAAAATGTTGCAGCATTTTATTAGTAAGGTCCATCAGAATCGTTTTTTACGTCCTGCTCCTCGGATTTTAGTTTGTGTGCCCTGTGGATCAACGCAGGTTGAGCGTAGGGCTATTCGGGAGTCTGCTTTAGGTGCAGGTGCGAGAGAGGTGTATTTGATCGAAGAACCTATGGCTGCGGCTATTGGCGCAGGTATGCCAGTGGATGAAGCCCGTGGATCTCTAGTGGTTGATATCGGTGGTGGAACTACTGAAGTTGCTGTTATTTCTTTAGGTGGGGTTGTGTATTCACAATCAGTCCGGATTGGTGGGGATCGATTTGATGAAGCGATTGTCAATTATGTTCGACGTAGTTACGGTAACTTAATTGGTGAACCCACTGCTGAGAGAATTAAGCATGAAATTGGTACGGCATTTTCTTTGTCTGAAGTGCGTGAAATTGAAGTGCGTGGACGTAATATTTCAGAAGGCGTGCCTCGTGCTTTTGTTTTGAATAGCAATGAAATTTTAGAAGCTTTACAAGAGCCATTATCTAATATTATTGGTGCCATTCGTACCGGTCTAGAACAAACACCCCCTGAATTGGCGGCAGATATTTCCGAAAGAGGAATGGTTTTGACGGGTGGTGGTGCATTACTGAGAAATTTAGATCGATTAATTACCGAAGAAACCGGTATGCCTGTTGTTGTTGCAGAAGATCCATTAACCTGTGTTGCACGGGGTGGTGGGCGCGCGCTCGAGATTATCGATGAAATGGGCGGAGATTTCCTAGTCAAAGATTAGCAGGTAAGCACTATTAAACTACTATTTAACCGTGGAAAAACCTCTTTAGGGTTAAGAGTAGTTTTTTTTATTCTTTTATCGCTATTACTTATTTTATTGGATTACCATCATTACTTACCTTCATTACGTCGAGTATTCAATAACGTCGTAGCACCATTACAGTATATGGTAGATGCTCCAGTACAACTATTCCATAATATAAGAGGTAATTTTGTCACACGGCAAAAATTACAATCTGAAAATGCAGCACTCAGTACTCAGCAAGTATTATTACAAGCTAAATTACAGCGCTATGCGGCATTAGAAAGTGAAAATAGACAATTAAATCAATTATTAGCGGCAACTGAACATTTAAAAAAACAACATTTTCGTTTGGCACGACTCTTATTGGTTAACGCTGATTCTTTACTCAATGAAGTGATAGTCGATAAAGGCCAATCGGATGGTGTTAAAATAGGTCAGCCAGTCTTAGATGCCAATGGTGTGATGGGGCAAGTCGTCAGCGTCGATTTTTTAAGCAGCCGCGTGCTATTACTCACAGATTTTCGTAGTGCAATCCCTGTTCAAGATGTGCGTAGTGATGCACGTGGCATTTTGGTGGGTCGAGGACGACTCGCGAAACTTTTATTAAAAGATACACCCGGGACAGTGGATATTAAAGTCAACGATTTATTAGTCACCTCAGGTTTAGGCGGACGTTATCCTGCAGGTTATCCTGTAGGCATTGTTAGCGCTGTTAACACAAATGTAGCCGCACAATTTGCGAGTATACAGGTTGATCCGAGTGCACAATTAAATAGAAATCGGCCGGTATTACTAATTTCATCGGCCGATATAAGCATTTCTGATAGTCATTCGAAAACTAAATCCCCTTCGCCCCCGGTCAAAAAATAGGATAGCAGATTGAAACCACTTTATTTTTCTACCTTATTTCTCGTAGCGATTAGCTTTTTTGCGGCGATTATACTTAATATTATTCCACTACCTCCTGCATTGACATTATTTTTTCCTTTATGGCTACCCCTAGTTTTAATTTATTGGATTATGGTATTGCCAGAACATATTCATTTTACTTTAGCTTGGATACTCGGCTTATTTATCGATGTGTTATATGGCAACTATTTAGGTGAGCATAGTTTAGCTTTGTGTGTGGTTGCTTATTTGGCCTACCGCTTCCATCTACAATTTAGGATGTTTCCTTTACCACAACAAATCCTATTTATTTTTGTAATGCTAATGATTTACCAAATTGTATTGATTTTAATCCAGACCTGGCTGGGATTTCCGGTTGATTTTCGCTGGGCTTGGATTCCCTTATTAGTGAGTGCCTTAGTTTGGCCATTGATGAGTACAGTATTGAAAATAAATCCTTTGGATAGAAGACATTAACTTCTTATTTATATTAAGAAAAATATTTTGTAAACTGTTATTTGAACAAAGTAAAATAAAAGGAGATGGCATGATGAAAAAATCGTCGGAAGTTAAAAAAACTCGCGTTAAGCTGTTTTAGCTTAACGCGAGTAGATAGGTGCTAGGTTGGATCGTGTTTTGAGGCCAAGACCTCGTAAAGGA
>JBDLTN010000037.1:0-13072 GCA_039805785.1 Pseudomonadota bacterium
TAATATGTTCCCATTGCTTGTTTGTTATGTCACTTGGATAAGCCATTTTTCTTTTTACCACTAATTTCCACGTGCATCTTTATAACCTATTTTCCTATTTATTTAAACCATAAAGACAGGTTCTAAATCATTGGAAGCTACTATTTATTTTTGTGATCCTTATAAATCCTACCAAAAAGGAGCTATAGAAAATGCTAATCGTTTGATACGAACAAAGTTGCCCAAAAAAACTGATTTAAATAAATTAGAACAATCCGAGATAGATAATTGCATTCATGTATTTAATACTAGACCAATGAAATGTTTGAGCTATCAAACACCGAAGGAAGTATTTTACCGACACTTCGGATTAAGGCATACTTGAAAATCAGGTCGCACTTATTGCCTGAAATTGCCGAATGTTATCCAAACAATATCAGTTCATGGCAAGTAATCAATCTTCAGCTCCAGCGAAATCAACACCAAAATTTTCTTTTTGTAAACCACTAAAAATTCCAGAAAAAGATTTTTCTTTTAAAAATACTTCATCTCATCATTTACCCATAGTTGAGAGACATTCAAAAAAAAATATATCACAAGAAATTAAATTCTTTCCGCTTTTAAAACAGGATCGTGGGTTTTTTCATGGTACGCCTGCGAATAACAATATTAAGCAAGTTACTGCGCGTGGTGATATACACAGTTCATTATTTGCCTTGGATTTCTGTATTAAATGTTTAGGAAATAAGAAAAAAATTTTTGATCCGAATACTCCTAAGACAAAATCTTTAGCTAATGTTAAAAAAATTCAAAAACAAAGTTCAATAAAAAAAGATTTTGATATTCGGCGATTTTAGTTATTACAAAATCTAAGATTGCATGCACTATTTTTCTCTTTCCTGCATTATCAAAAGAGTTTAAAATGAATACGCTGGCGAAGTGTTTTAACCTAGCAAGCTTAATTAAACAATAATGTTCTTCGTTCCAGGAAGCTTACTTTTATGAAAAAAGCCTTAATCTTAGTGGATTTACAAAATGATTTTATGCCTGGTGGATCTTTAGCAGTGGATAATGCTGACGAAGTGATTCCAGTAGCAAATCAAGTGCAACAACATTTTAAATATGTTGTTGCCACCCAAGATTGGCATCCCGAAGATCACAGTTGTTTTGCAACTAATCATAAAGGGCGTTTTCCTGGTGAATTTATTCAACAAGCGGGTTTATCGCAAATGCTTTGGCCTGTACATTGCGTACAAAATACTAAAGGCGCAGAGTTTGTAAAAAGTCTTAAATTAGATCACATTATCAAAGTGGTGCGTAAAGGTAATGATCCTGAAATCGATAGCTATAGTGGTTTTTATGACAATGATCAGCAAAAGGAAACTGGCTTAGCTGAATTTCTGAAAGAGTTACAAATTACTGAGTTGTATATTATGGGTGTGGCAACCGATTATTGCGTTAAGTATACGGTGTTAGATGCCTGCAAACTAGGTTTTAAAACCTATTTAATTGAAGATGGTTGCCGTGCGGTAAATGTTAATCCAGAAGATGGGCGTTTGGCTATTTCGGAAATGAAAACCGTAGGCGTAAAAATAATTCAAAGCGATGAAGTTAAAAGCGATGAGGTTGAATGAAAACTCGATCGCCAAACAAATACAGATCATCAAGCATATTGGATGGGAAAGCTAATGACATCGGACAGCTTTTCTGCTTGCGCTTTGATCATTAACAGACGATCAATCCCTAAAGCCACACCTGCGCATTCCGGAAGGCCATGTGCCAATGCGGCTAACAAATATTCATCGATAGCAACCGATGGATAGCCGCGTTTGACACGATCGCTAAGATCATGTTTAAAACGTTGCCGTTGTTGATTGGGATCGCCTAATTCATGGAAGCCATTCGCCAGTTCAATTCCTTGTAGATAAACTTCAAAGCGTTTGGCAACCGGTGTAGGATCGCTGCTGAGTTTGGCTAATGCTGCTAGAGGCGCAGGGTAGTCATAGATAAATACCAAATGTTTAGGTAATTGCGGTTCTATGACATGAGCCATTAAAAAATTTAAATGATCGGCGAGTGTATTTAAACCTAAATGCTCAGCGTTGAAGTTAAAAACAGTTAGGATCGGCTGTAAATCCTGAATAGAAACTTGATGTGCATCAAGTTTAAGATAAGTTTGAAAGATTTCAGCATAACTAAATCGTTGAGCGGTGCCACAAGCTAATATATGTTGTAATAAATCCTCTACTTCGTCCATTAAGTGATGATGATCATAGTCGGGGCGATACCATTCCAATAAACTAAATTCCGGATTGTGATAGCGTCCGGATTCTCCTTGGTTACGGAACGCTTTAGAAATCTGATAAATCGGGCCCGATCCAGCGGCCAATAATCGTTTCATCGCAAACTCAGGTGATGTTTGTAAATAAAGTGTTTGTTGGTTATCAGACTGATTTGAATAATAATTTGTTTGAAAACTATGTAAATGTGGATCAGTCACAGAAGCCTGCGAGAGTAATGGAGTTTCTACTTCTAACACCTGGCGTTCGGCAAAAAACTGTCGAATATCACTTAAGAGTTGAGCACGCTGACGCAGCATCGATAACGTAGCGCTAGGTTGCCATTTAATGTCTGTCATGTTGTTCAGTGGCTTCCGTACTAAGGATCAAGCGTTTATAGACGCGTTGGGTAATGAGACCTGCGTCAAATTTACGTTTGGCATCAACCGACATCGGCTGACCATATTCTTTTAACATTTGTCGAGTATTCGCACTGATATTTTCTAGTTTTGAATCTAATAAAATGTCTCTTAATCTTTCGTTGAAAACCAAAAATTCTCGTAATGCGATGCGTTTGCCATCCGTACTCGGTACCAATTGCTGCCAAATAACTACACGTATGGTTTCGATAATGTCGATCATTCTGGCTTTGGCTTCTTCAGCCGGAAAGGAATTGACGAGTCGTCTTAAGGTTTCTGCTACGCCATTACTATGTAAGGTTGTATAGACAGGATGTCCAGTTAATGCGGCTTCAATTGAGGCACCAATCGTTTCGGGATCGCGTGATTCACCGACTAAGATAAGTCGAGGCTTGCGTCGTAACGCATTGCGTACGCCTGCGGCAAAACTGGGTAAATGTCTAGGTATCTCGGATTGACTGACGATAGCACTGGGCATGGTTATTGAGTCGTAAACAAATTCTATGGGTGCTTCGTAAGTAAGTATCTTACGATTTGAATCTTGTTGTTCAGCGAGATCTCGAATAATAGCGGCTAACAATGTCGTTTTACCGGAGCCCGTCGCCCCAGTGACATAAACGATGCCTTGTGCGGGTGCCAAAGCATCGATTAATTGACTTTCTAAATTTAGATCCGACATCTTTGGAGGCGTACTCGGAATCGTACGAAAACTTATTTGGATCGCATCATGACCTTCTACTAAACAACCGGTTGCATTGACCCTGAATCGATAACGCTCATTGCGGTTAGGCCGGAATTCGTAGTGGGTATCGATGTCGACACCACTTAAGATTTGGGCACTGCCATTGGGTCCATAGATAAGATTAAGTGTTTCAGCAACTTCGGTATTGGATAGTTTACGTTGCGTGATCCGATACAAGTGACCATAACTTTCAGCAAAGACCGGCTCACCGGTCTGTAAAGTGATATCGGATGCACCTAACTTTTGGCAGTGGATGAGTAATCGTGCCAGACAAGCCGAGGTGAAACGTACCGGTTCATCGGGAAGTAGATGGGTTATTGTCATCGTCGTGCGTCACGATGGATTTCCATCGACCCGGGTTAACTTGTAATTTTGGTAATGAAGTAATACGTAGTATTTGATCGTTAATGTGTAAATCAGAACTATCCCCAGTAACACCGAGATTGGTATGCGCAACAAACGGCTTACTGACCATACCTTTGAGTAATAAATTTCGGTAGAGAGCCATTCCGGTGTAATCGCGGGTTAAACGCGCTAAGTTATCACTAAAGATAGCATTGGCTTGATTAATTCCATCCTGCCAACCCAATGTCGCATATTTTTTCCAGACGATTCGTTCTTCAGGTGTTTTCGGTAAAAAAGCCGGTAAAGGTAATTCGGGATGTTGGTAATCCATCCAAATATAGTTACGCCATTGCGGCGGTGCCGTCGTAAAACGTGCTTGACTAATAATTTGATAAGTCCGATCGTCGATACGTAAGGTTTGTCCATCCGCAAGTTTCAGTGAATTATTTCCTTGAACTAATACCGGAGGGATGACATTGTGATCGAGTAAGATTAAATTAAAATTGAAAATACGATCTAATTGCGATGAATTTTTTGTTAATACGCGATTAATATGTTCAGAGCGCCAAGCTAAACCAGCCTGTGCACCAATACTCATTGCAATATCTTGTAGGGCCTGGGAACGCAAAGCAGTCATTTGCTTCTTATCCTTGGTGACCTGGGCATGTAAATCTTGTAATTGGGTTAAGTTATCTAAGCTGCCAACGGTTTTATAATTCGGTTGGGTAGTGCTGCAAGCACTGAGTATTACGCAAAGACTTAAGCCAGCAAAGAAACGTACACTTTTCTGCGGCGAGTTGTTAAGCGTTGCAGTTTGCAAAACAGCATTGTAATATTTTTTAATATTTAGCATAACGTAATTCAATCGTCTTAATACCCGGATAAACAATGATATTGGCTTTTACTCCTGCCTGAAGATTGGCGTCGCGAATGATATAATTCAGTGGTGTATTTTGTGAGGAAATAGTCACTAAAACTGGAACTGCGGGATGTTTTCCAATGATTTCTAAATGGTAGTGAGCCAGTTTGGCGATACGCTGTAATAGCGGTTCTATAGGGCCTGACCAATCAACCGAAGCAATGGTTTTTTCTAATCCCGAAGCGCTAGGATAAGGCAAAGGCTTACTAATGGGTGGACTAGACGCTTTTTCTAATTCTTTTAGCTCGTTTAAGGATTGACTCACCGAACGTGCTGCTTCAGCAAGCTTAACGGAGGCATCATCTGAGCCATTAAGTGAAGGGGTGATGGAGTTAGGTAAATTTTGTGATGCACACCCTGATAGTAGACTCACAAAAAGCGCGACTGTTATTTTTTTCATGCTTATCTTATTTTAGATAAAATTCTGTAACCTACTGATGCATTGAAACAAGAAGGTAATATAAAGTCAAGATATGGTTTTAGGGGGGGGATTTGACTAAGGCATAATGGACTTGGCCGGCGGTTTTAAAGTGTAGAATTTCCCAATTTTCCGGTAATTCAAGTTTTTTAAGGGTCGCTTCGGCTTCGATATAAATCATGCTTTCTGAGGCTAATAGGCCTTCTTTTACCAACCAATCACAGGCCGATCCGAGTAAGTTTTGTTGAAACGGCGGGTCTAAAAAGACGATATTAAATAAAGGTTGATTAGGCTTAAATAATGCTGTGCCTGAAAAAGGAAATTGCGCCTGATAAACCTGGGCTCGTTTTTCAGCGTTTAGTTGTTTAAGCTGGGTTTTTAAATAGGTGACTAATAACTTGGACTGCTCAATGAAAGTAACCGATTTAGCCTGACGGGAGAGGGCTTCAAAGCCTAAAGCGCCACTCCCTGCAAATAAATCTAAACAATGAGCATCGGGCAGATAGGAAGCTAGCCAGTTAAACAAGGTTTCGCGGATGCGATTGGGTGTTGGCCTTAAACCCGGTGTCGCAGGAAAATGCAGCTTTCTGCCGCGCCATTGTCCACCGATGATCCTTATTTCACCTTTTTTCATAGAAATGCACTCAAGATTGCCGCAGTCATGAAGTCCACCGTCATGGCGAGCAAATGTAATAAACAAAAATAAACGTCATGGCGAGCTCACGCAGTGAGCGTGGCCATCTACTGTAGACTGCCGCGCGCTATGCGCTCGTAATGACGAAATTTGCTTATGCTCGCCATGCCGCATTTATAGATTTATAATGCCGAAAACATTTTATACATTCGCATTATAACGTAAGCTTATTGATTGCGTGAAATGAGAAAAGTCATTTATTATGAGCGCTTTAAATTGACTCCACTAGAATTAGAATTATGTTTAAATTTTTAAAACGTAAAGAATCTTCAGTCGAGCTTCCTAATGAAGCAGTGCCACTTAACCAGAAAAGTAGTTTTTTTAATCGTATAAAGAAAAGTTTACAAAAAACGCGTCATCAGTTAACTGAAAACCTTGCCAGTTTAATCTTAGGTAAAAAGCAGGTTGATGCGACATTAATTGAAGAAATAGAAGACTTATTGTTAAGTGCAGATGTTGGGCCCACTTTGACACAAGACATTATTCAGCTGTTAACCCAGCAGCTCGCGCGTAATCAATTAGCGGATGGTCAGGCGGTATGGGAGGAATTACAACAGCAACTCGGCGAATTATTGCAACCGTGTGAGTCACCCTTAGTGATTAATCCTCAACATAAACCCACGGTTATTTTAGTGGTCGGTGTGAATGGTGTCGGTAAAACCACGAGTATTGGTAAGCTCGCCCATTATTTGCAGAAACAAGGAAAGCAGGTGATGTTGGCGGCGGGTGATACGTTTCGAGCAGCTGCGACTGAGCAATTAACTATTTGGGCTGAACGTAATCATATTCCGATTGTTGCACAACATCAGGGTGCAGATAGCGCTTCGGTTATTTACGATGCCTTTCAAGCGGCACAAGCAAGAAATATCGATGTATTAATTGCTGATACTGCCGGACGTTTGCATACCAAAAATAACTTAATGCAAGAATTGCAAAAAGTGAAAAAGGTTATCAGTAAATTGGATGCGACCGCACCCCATGAAATTATGTTAATCCTGGATGCTGGCACCGGTCAAAACGCTTTGATGCAAGCCGAAGCGTTTAATGAGGCATTGTCGTTAACCAGTTTGATGCTCACGAAATTAGATGGTACCGCCAAGGGTGGGGTGATCTTTGCCATTGCTAAAAAATTAGGATTGCCAATTCGCTTTGTCGGCTTAGGCGAAGGGATTGACGATCTCGAGGTTTTTTCAGCACAGGAATTCGTTCGTGCTTTATTTACGATTGAAAAATAACTGAGATGAAAATACACTAACACCCTTTTATTCCATTAAAAAATACCTTAATCGCGGATCATTCGAACAATAAACATCAATAATTAATTTACTAAGAGTGAAGAAATGACAACAGAAGCAAAAGTTTTTAGAAAATATATGTGTTTACTCTGTGGCTATATCTACGATGAGGAAAAAGGCTGGCCAGAAGATAATATTTTGCCAGGAACGCGCTGGGAGGATGTCCCTATCAATTGGCGTTGTCCTGAATGTGGGGCAATGAAAGAAGATTTTGAGATGGTGGAAATATAAATTAAAAAGGCTGTACCTCAGCGACAATGACAATGGCGATGAGCAGTAAAGTCGGGAATTCATTCAGCCAACGATAAAATAGGCTGGAGTGCTGATTCTTATCTCGCTTAAACTCACGTAAACATTTTCCACAGTAGAGATGAAAAAGGATTAGCAGCGCCACTAAGCCTAATTTTAAGTGCATCCAAATCGCATGAGCATAATAATTGGCGGAAAAACTAAACAAGATAAAACCAAAGAGTAGAGTCAAGAAAGCGGATGGCAGCATAATGTAATAATAAAGCCGATGTTCCATGATCTTAAAGCGTTCGATACTGATTTTATCCTCGGCAGCGGCATGGTAAACAAATAAACGCGGTAAATAAAATAAACCGGCAAACCAAGCGACCATTGCGATAATATGCAGTGCTTTAATTAAGGGCATGTAGAGCTCCGAGTTTATTGAAGATTTAATTTTAAAATTTTTTACTATGAATTATGACGTAATTATTCCGACAATCAAAGACTACTTATTGGCGTTACAGACTAAGATTTGTTTGGACTTAGAAAATGAAGAGCAACACGAAAAATTTTTAATGGATGATTGGTTGCGCGCAGAAGGAGGAGGTGGAAAAACTTGCGTGTTGAGTGAAGGTGTGGTGATAGAACGCGGCGCGGTTAATTTTTCACATGTTTTTGGTGACGCCTTACCGACCAGTGCCAGTCAACGGCATCCTTGTTTGGTCACTACGGCATTTCAAGCAACTGGAATTTCTTTAATTATTCATCCACGCAATCCTTATGTGCCTACGGTGCATATGAATTTGCGTTTTATTGTGGTTTCAGCTACTGATTCGCAGCCAGCAAAATGGTGGTTTGGTGGCGGGTTTGATTTAACACCTTATTATCCTTTTTTAGAAGATTGTCAGCATTGGCATATAACGGCTAAACAAAGCTGTGACCCTTTTGGTTTAGAACTGTATCCGCAATACAAAAAGAATTGTGATGATTATTTTTACTTAAAACATCGACATGAGGCACGCGGTATTGGTGGATTATTTTTTGATGACTTGAATCATTGGGAATTGGATCGATGTTTTGAATTCATTAAAAGTGTTGGTGATCATTTTTTACTGGCTTATCTTCCGATCCTAAAACGCCGTAAAGATCATGCGTATGGTGAACGTGAACGACAATTTCAAGCTTATCGACGCAGTCGCTATGTAGAATTTAATTTGATTTATGATCGTGGCACTTTGTTTGGTTTGCAAAGTGGTGGTCGAGTTGAATCGATACTCACCTCTCTGCCGCCGCAAGCGCATTGGCAATATAATTGGCAGCCGCAGGCAGGTTCTAAAGAGGCGGAATTAACTGAAAAATTTTTGATTGCAAGAGATTGGTTGGCTACCGATTGCTAGATTGCCACGCAGCTTGCGCTGCTCGCAATGACAATTATATTTTGCTGCTCGCAATGACGAAATTAATCTTTATACGCTCGCCATGACGAAGTAATAATTTCGCTTGCAATGACGAAACTAATCTTTATACGCGCCATGACGAAGTAATAATTTCGTTTGCAATGACATAAAAATAAACGTCATGCAAGCTCACGATGAAAGTGATAAATAATGGCGAGCTCACGAATGCAATAATTAAGGTCGTGAAGCGAATGTAATGTGATAAATAACGTCATGGCGAGCTCACGGAGTGAGCGTGGCCATCTAAGCTATTAAGCTAAAGGATCGAGTTTTTTCTTTTTAGCGGAAGCATGTCGCGCACGCATTTCTACATCGATATATTGGTCTGTGATCGCGCTCGAACTATGTCCAGCATCATCACGTACATGCTCACGCGGCCGATGTTTGACATCCTCAGAAATTCCGGTATGACGTAACCAATGTACGGTTGCGGTTCTTAATTCTATTGCTTCTTCTTTAAGGCCGTCTTTTTCCATACGTTCAAAAGCCGCATCAAAACAAGCTTGGACGATACAGCGAATCTGTCGAGTACTTTGGATAGCCGCGAGCCCATTGGCTTTGCTGATTAAAGGTGTGGTTTCACCGCGACTCGGTAAACTCATCAGGCCTAAGCTTTCACGGTAACGTTTTAATGCAGCCAACATATCATCACTGACACTAATGAGACGTTCTTTATTGCCCTTACCGACGGTTAAAAACCACCAATTCCCATCGGCATCTTTTTGAAAGTGACCCATTTGGGGTTCCCAGCGCGGACTTGCAGCGAGTTCAGAAATACGCAAATACATGCCATATAAGGCTTTCATAATAAATAGGGTTCTATTATGTAAGTCAGGTTTTTGTTCAAAGAGGATTTCAGCGGTTTCGATGACATAGGACCATTGTAATTCACTCAGACGACGGACTTGATGATTACTTTTTTGTTGTCGGATAAATTTACTTTTTTGGCGTATCTGGGCAACCGGATTGAAGTGAATATAATCCTCCTGAATGAGATAATTATAAAAACTTCCGCATACTGCAAAAATGGCTTGTAAGGCTTTCTGAGATAATGCATATTTTTTTATGTCGGGCATGATGCCTTGTTGACTGGCCATTTTATTAATGGTAGCGACAAAGGGTCGCCAATCAGGGTGCGGTTTTCTCTCACCTTGTTGCGTGAAATAACGCGCTACGGTTTTAACACCGATCCAAAGCTTGGGAGGTTGTTGGCAAAATTCTATAAAGGTTTCAAAATCATCGCGCCGTAATTCCTTGATAGATTTCCCTAAAATAAACCAGCTCCATTGCAATAAACGCTCAATTTCACGTCGATAAGCATTAAATGTAGCTTCACTGCCACGATAGCTATAGAGAAACTGTATCGCTTGAGAGTAATCTTGGCTGGCGTAAGGTTTATCGAGCGTTAATTCTGAAGGGTGTTGAAAGCTTTTTTTGGGGTCGATAAATTTTAAACTATCAAATAGTGGAATCGGCAAAAGAGTTGACATAACTACGTATTCTAATAAGATTTTGGCTAGTTTAACAAGATTTTTTTAAAAAATAAGAAATAAATAAAAAAAATAAAATTTAACAAGAAATTTTTAAAAAAGTTTAGTATAATGCCGGCCTTCCTTATAGGGAGTAAATCAGCTTAATGCTCATGATTGTTTCTAGCCTACAGGAACACATCACTTCTACTGATTTTTGGCGGGCCTTATCGTTCGTTTTGAAGCGCCTGGAAACCATCGCTAAATACCTCACGAAACTTCCCGCATTTTTTACCTTTAGTCTATATCTGTTTCATCTCATTAGAGCCGCTTTACGGATATATAGTTTCTTTAAGAGAACCAAAAATAAAAATTTAGGCGACACTTGTAAGTTGCTATTTGCTGTATTTAAGGTATCGATTGCTATTATTGCCTTAGTGTTACTCGGCTGGGGCTTGGTTTCCTTACCCACGCTGTTATTAACCTCATTTTTTTGCTATACGATTCTAAAGCTGATTCATAGCTCGATTGTGTTGTCGGTAAGTAGCATACGCTATCTTAAAATCGATAAAAATTGTGTCGAGCAGCAATGGCGGCGGGCACAATATCGAGATAACATCACTAAACATGCGTGTTTATTGAGTGCGGGTTTATTATTCGTGCTGTTAACCAGCCTTTTTAATATAGGAACCAGTATTATAATCTGGTCTAACCCTTTGTTGTTAATAGCGGATGGACTGATGGCGATTGCTTTAATTGCTGCATTCATCTATTTGGCTGTAAAAATCGCTAAAAATAAACAAGTTGCTGCTGAGAATTCATTATTACCCAAGCAGCAAATTGAAAAAATAAAAAAATTTTTATTTTTGTTCGGTTTGAGCTGGATTGCTTTATTAGTGACAGCAGTTGCGCCAAGCTTGGGTGTTTCTGCGATTATTGCGGCACTCATATTACTCTGTGCACAAGATGTTATTTTGACGATATATTACTATTTTAATACGGTCGATATCCCTAATCCAGCCCCGGCTAATCTGAATCAGGAACACGTCGAGCTATCGACTCCAAGCAACCGTGATTATTATCAAACCTTTTCACCCGCTTATTATTTACAGTGCGCCACTTCCGAAGATCATCCTCAAGTTGAGGATGTAAATAAGGCCAATAAAAAGTTTCTTTTAAAGGTTACTTTGCTAAAGATCCTAAAATTAAGGGACCAAAGAGAAAAGATGGCAAAATCGAACAGAATAAGCCGATTTTTTTCATCAGAAGAAAAACTTAAGATCAAAGAAGACTATCTATTGCAGGAATTAGCTTGGAGCTTAAATACTGATAATCTCGACGATTTAATCGAATGGATACTCGCCACTAGCGATTTGCTTGCCACAAAAAGAGTGGGGATTGTGGAGGATGTTGAGTTGCAAAGGATTTTAGGCCACTTAGTTTTTCTAGCCGAACAGGAAAAAGGCAGTCAACGCCCGGAAATCGTAAAACCCAAAGCATTTTATCAATCTTTTTGGAAAAAGGTCGGTGCCTGCGAAGCGATCTCGCAAGCACTACAAGCCTCTCGTGAGATAGAAACTCACTTAAATTTTGATTCTCCGATGGAGCTATCTATGTAAATTAATAAATAATTAAATCATGAAGGAGGCTTAAGCATAGTAAAAGGAAACTTAACTATAATGAGCCGCTTTCATACCCTCGGGTATACAAGAAACATGATCATATAAGGTAGACGATGCCTCACTATGCTTACGAATGGTTTCTTTTAGAAATAGATGCTTATATTACGGCTTTAAATAAATTGCGGCGGCAAATCTTTAATGCTTGTACCGCTGTCTCGATCTCGCTTGCCCGTCTTTTGCTGCTACTGCTGAAACGAACGGTTTGTATCGTCAAAAATTGGCTTAAAGAAAATAAAGTAGATGAATGGCTGAAAACCGTTTTGCATGGAATGTATTTAACGGTATTTGAAGATTTATATGTGTTTCTTTATGTACTACATTTTTTCAGGGCATTTTTGACGCTGGTTGATTTTTTTAGCGATCAGGATAATAAAAATTTAGTTGAAGTCTACAAATTTTTATATGCATTGTTTAAAGTTTTTATTTCTGTACTGATGTTGACTTTTATGCTAATACTGATGGCGCATGGATTGGCACCACTAGTGACATTATCTTATCAGGCTATCAAAATCTTGTTTCGTACTTACACCTTTTCCAAGTTTGGGATTAGTATTATTACCTTAGGTTTTAGCTATTATCAATTAAAAGCCTGTAACAAAGATCCCGATCATGAATGGCTTAAAGCCAACTATCGCGCCAATCTCAAAAAACATGTTGAGATACTCACGGTGGCGATACCGATAACCGTGCTACTCACGTTGATTAGCTGCGGTATCGTTACCGGACCTTGGTTTTGGGTCGTGCTCGGATTAGCCAGTTTGTTTCTGTTATTCGATATGGCAAAAGCTATTTATTACCATAGAAATGGTTGCAAACTACCTGAACCTGAAGTGGCTAAGTTGACCCAACAAAATCCATTCCTCGACGTTTCAATCAATGATTATTATTACAAAAAATGTCGGCGTGGTAGACTCGAGATTGATAATATTGAAAATAACCGAATTTATTTATTAAAAGAAATTGTTGTAAAAATTAGGCTATTACAAGCTAAATTAGCGAATAATTCAGCTTCACGATTCGGCTTTTTTTCAGAAAGATCCAAACTTGAAAAAAAGATTGAAGGCTTAAAACAAGTGGCCAGTCATTTGTTAATGGATGATTACCAGAAGAATGAAATACTACGTGATAATATTGACAATGCTT
>JBDLTN010000038.1:0-13012 GCA_039805785.1 Pseudomonadota bacterium
AGCGGATGTGATTAATCTAGTAAAATTTATTGATGGCCTATCTGAAAAAAAACAGAACAGCAAGCAGGAACAACAAAATGTACAAGCCGCTTAATAACTCTGCATACACAACATTTGACTATAGCTCCTTTTTTTGTAATTTTGGATGGTTTCTTTATAAATTTCTACAATATCAAATTTTTTATTTTTCTCTGCAATAGTAAAAAATTCTTCCCATAAAAAATTACGGTATTTATTGAAAAAACTAAGCGTTAAAAACAAATTTTTATAATGCTGTTTTGGGAATGTTATAGACGCATTTTGTGCTATTAACGCGTTTATAACGATATTTTTTACATCAGACTTAAGTGTTTTAATTAAGCTTTGCATCGTCTGGCTAACTCTATCACTTTGAATCATTTTTATTGTTGTGGTAATACGTTCTATAATCTGATCGCAGTATTTGCTAATAGGTTCAACGTAGTTATAATTATCATAGTTTCTTTCAATATATTTAGTGTAACCGCTAATACAAGAGCAAAAATTCCTGTATATATAAGGTTTAAGCGGGGCAATATCAACAACCTCAGCGGCTATTATATCAGCGGCTATATTGGCCATAGTCGCACTAGTAGCAGCGATCTTGGAATTTGTTTCGGTAATTGCTTTTACAATCGGATCAGTGTATTCGTTAATCGTAGCACGTAAACATCTTTCATTATGTTCATAATCTTTAAAAAGTTCCTTAATACAAGAGGTCTGTTGGGTTTTTAAACCATAAATGAGGTCGCCCCTTTTTGGATCAAAATTTTTCAAAACTGCAAATTGGCGGCTGTCACGCCCATCTTCCCCAAATGGGTTTGATCCTGAAGAATTTTCAGTACGGGCACTAAAAGCTAAATGCACCTTAAAGTCATGAAGAGGGGACATCGCCCGTTGGTCACAGTCACCAAGAAGGTTATAAACAAGGTGGCCATCATAGTCAGCTTGGGAAACGAGTTGACCGGTTTGATCATTGACTTTGCTTCTGCTATAGAATGGATCCGCTTTTATCACGGTTTTTCTCATTTCTTGGAAGGGTTCTTTTTGCAAAAGTAACAACTTTCAAATACATTATCAACTTGTTTTTTACTGAAAATGGACATGAAAAGTGATGATAGTTAAATCAAAATCTTTTCAGTTCATGTCGTTATCTTGTGGCTTGTTTTCCATAGAGTCTAGGTTTACTATCGATACATGTCTTTTATTTAAAATCTCAACTAAAAATAACAAATGAAGCGTTCTTTTTCTCCAGCAGCTAGCGTCATTATTACGCTGTTTTGCGTCATTGCCGTTAAATTCTTATTGGCTAGCTTTATTCCGATAACTGCCGATGAAGCATACTATGCTATCTGGGGTGCTTTTCTCAGTGGTGGCGGCTATGATCATCCACCAATGATTGGATTTTTTCTGTATCCGTTCTTGCAATTCGGTCATCATACCTTGACGCTACGTTTGCCCGCAATCTTCACTAGCTTAATAGTAGGTGTCGTGACTTATCTTTTCCTCAAAAAGGATGATCCCGAGCGGGCGGCGATTACCAGTATTTTAGTGATGATTGCGCCGATTTGCCTATTTAACATCATTATTACTACGGATACGCCGCTGTTTATATTTTCATTTTTGTCGGTGATGTGTGTGCTACAGGCTATAAGAAAGAATGATGCCTGGATTTGGTTTGCGTTGAGCGGTTTATTTTTAGGCCTGGCGTTTTTCTCAAAATATTTTGCTTGTTTATTAGGTTTGGCTTATGCCGTGTATTTTCTGGTTATTGCACCAAGTCGAGCAAGAGTGATCGGTTTAGGTCTAATAGTTCTGTTCACGTTGCCTTTTGCATTACAGAATGTCTATTGGAATTACCAACATGATTGGTCGAATATTTTATTTAATATCTATAATCGAAATAATGATATGGGCTTTAGTCTTAAGACGTTATTCGGTTATTTGTTAATATTACTTTATCTCATCACACCACCATTAGTGTTGGCTGTGAGTAACTATCCTAAGCAGAAATTAAAACTTCAACCGTTATTTTATTTCTTTTTTATACCTTTATTGATATTTTTTATACTCAGCAGTTTTAAACCGATAGGCTTGCACTGGCCATTGGCGTTCATTCCGCTCATTTATGTTTGGGCAGGAATGTATTTAACCACCGAGAAGCTTAAAAAATTATTAAAATTTACCGTTTATTGGAGTGGAGTGCAGCTTATACTTATTGATAGTTTATTATTGATTCCTATAAAATCAATACAAGATCAGCATTTTCTAGGGTTAAACTACAATAAGATTGTATACTTTTTTCACCATAAAACCATTAATAATTTATTGCAAGCAAGGTTTTCGCAACATTATGTTTACGCAAGTCCTAATTATGCGGACGCTTGTTTATTTTTTTTCGATACCAACCATTATACGCCAGTGTTTTTAAAAGGTTCTTTTCACGGCCGAGAAGATGATTTGATTACCAACTTCCAAGACTTTAAAAATAAAAACTTTTTAATTTTTTCACGTACGCCACTCGTCTATAACGATTATAAGCCTTACTTTCAGAAGGTGACTTTGCATACATTTCAATATCAACAAGCGACTTTTTACTACTTAATCGGCACGAGGTTTAATTACCCGATCTATCGACAAAAGATCCTGCGAGCTATCAATGATACTTATTGGATTGATCCGCCGTATTTACCGCATGCTCCCAGCTTTTTTTATTTAAAATATTTTAAAAATTAAATAAGATTGCCGCGCACCTAACGGTGCTCGCAATGACGAAGTTTTGTTAGATTGCCATACGCGATGTGCTTGCAATGACGAAGTTTTGTTGGATTGCCATGCGCGATGTGCTCGCAATGACGAGGGTTATATTTTCGCCATGACAACATTACTTGTCATGGTAAGCAGATAGAATAGCAAGATCCGTCATGGCGAGCGAACGTAGTGAGCGTGCATCGAGTAAAGATTAGCTTATATCACTAAACTTAAAAATTCCGATCGAGTGCGCAGATCGTCTCGAAATAAACCCAGCATCACAGAAGTTTTCATTGAAGCCTTTTGTTTTTCAACCCCGCGCATCATCATGCACAGATGTTTAGCTTCAATGATGATGGCGACACCTTTGGCCGCTAATACCTGCATCAAGGTATCGGCGATTTGACGAGTTAAGTTTTCTTGAATTTGTAAACGTCGTGCATAAAAATTAATGATACGCGATATTTTTGATAAGCCGATGATTTTTCCGTTGGGAATATAAGCAATATGACAGACACCGATAAAGGGTAATAAATGATGTTCGCATAAGGAATATAATTCAATGTCTTTGACTAAGATCATTTCTTCCATAGCGGAATGAAATATTGCTCCATTTAAGATATCTTCTAATTTTTCACGCGAACCATTGGTTAGGTAACGTAAGGATTTAGCAACGCGTAAGGGAGTATTTTTCAAACCTTCTCGCTCTGGGTCTTCTCCTAAAGCGCTTAGGATTGCTTTAATGTGCTTTTCCATTATCGATTTTCTTATTAAGATTGAGTTTCGTTACTACTTCCAAGCAGGCACGGCAGTACCATGAAATATTCTATCAGCAGCCGCTATTACCTCAGGAGAGTGTATGGCTTTAATTAAATTAATAAATTTTGGATTATTTTTATCAGTCGTTTTAACCACTAATAGATTAGCATAAATTGAGTTTTTTCCTTCACTGAATAATGCATCTCGTTGTGGATAAAGCTGAGCTAACGCAGCATAGTTAGCATTGATAACGGCTAAATCAACATCGGCAAGTACTCGCGGTAATTGCGCAGCATCGAGTTCTTTGATTATTAAGTGTTTAGGATTAAGCCGGATATCACTGGGGGACAAGATAGTATTTTTAGGAGTATCCAGCGTAAGTAAACCAGCCGAGCTCAGTAATAATAAAGCGCGTGCTTCATTGCTAGGATCGTTGGGAATGGCGACAATGGCCTGCGGCCTGAGATCAGTTAAATGTCGAATTTTGACTGAATAGATCGCCATCGGATAAATAAATTCTTTGGCGATGGCGACTAATGAATAGTTGCGGTTACGAATTTCGTCATTTAAAAACGCTTGATGTTGAAACAGGTTAGCATCCAGACTGCCATCGTTTAAAGCGCGATTCGGTAATGAATAATCAGAGAACTCAATAATTTTTAGGTTTAAACCATAATCGCGTTGTGCAACTTGTTTAGCGATTTGCATAAGTTCGGTTTCAGGTCCACTTATGGTTCCTAAACGAATTTGCTGAGGATTTTCATGTTGTTGACAAGCGCCGATGCTGAGTAAAAAACCGGATAACAGGAAATAAATAATCTTTTTTAGCATAGTTAAGCTATCCAAAGTAGCAGTAAAAATTTCAACGCTAATGTGCCATAATAAATTTCGTCATTACAAGCATAAAAAATTTTTTCGTCATTCGTCATTGCGAGCGCTCAGCTTTACCGTCATTGCGAGCGCCGCAGGCGCGCGGCAATCATTCATATGAGATGGCCACGCTCACTATGTTCGCTCGCCATGACGAATTTTGTTATTACGTCACTTGCCATGACGATTTTTGTTACCGCTTGAGCTCGCCATGACAATTATTGTTATTGCATGATTCGCCAGGGCGAGTATTGTTGTTATGGCAAGTGTATAAAATATAACCTCGTCATTGCGAGTGCCCCAGCTTTACCGTCATTGCGAGTGCAGAGCACGCGGCAATCTAATTAATGATGATTTAAACGTCTCGTCCAATATTCACCGATATGTTGTATGCCTTGTACCAAAACGATGAGGATGACGATAGTGAAGATCATGATCATTGCATCAAAGCGTTGATAACCATAACGTATGGCTAAATCACCTAAACCACCTCCACCAACAGCGCCGGCCATGGCAGAATAACCAATTAAAGTAATCAATGTCGTGGTTAATGTCCCTACGATCCCTGGCAGAGCTTCGGTCAATAAAATAGCTGGAATTAATTGCCAAGTGGTAGCACCCATCGCTAATCCGGTCTCGATTAAACCTGGAGGTAATTGATTTAGATTATTTTCTAGCATACGCGCAAAAAAAGGCATAGCCGCTAAGCTTAAGGGGACAATAGCGGCGCTAGTGCCTATTGAGGTGCCAACAATGAAGCGGGTTACAGGGATGATGGCAAGCATTAAAATAATAAAAGGAATTGAACGCGCCATGTTAACGATTAAGGATAGACTTTTATTAAGTAGTGGCATCGGTAATAGATTAGTTTGCCGGGTAGCAAATAACAATACACCTAACGGCAATCCGAAGAGTATCGCCAGCAATCCTGAGACCAACACCATATATAATGTTTCCCCAGTGGATAGTATTAATTCAAACAATAGATTCGTCGACATAACCCATAATCTCTACATGAAGACCTTTGTCAGTTAAATACTGGATACCTTGAGGTAAAGTTGTTTGATCACCCACGACTTCAACGACCATAATACCTAAGATTGTTTGTTTAAGACATTCGATATTGGCTTGTAAAATATTCAAATGAATACCCATTTCACGCATTACATGGGCTATTAAAGGTTCTGCGGCGGCTTGACCCTGAAATATGATTCGGAGTACCGCATGACTGTTGATTTTTTTATGAGTACTGAGTCGGCTTTGTAATAACGGAGGTAATTCATGTTTTAAAGACAAACTGACAAATTTCTTGGCTAAGTTGGTTTTTGGTACCGTAAAAAAACTAACGATATCAGCAACTTCAATAATCGATCCTTGATCAATTAAAGCTACGCGGTCACAAATGCTTTTTACCACATCAACTTGATGGGTAATTAATACGATAGTAATCCCTAAGCGCTGATTAATATCTTTTAATAACTGTAGAATAGTTTGGGTGGTCTGAGGATCCAAAGCGGAAGTGGCTTCATCACAGAGTAGTACCTTGGGTCGACTCGCGAGTGCACGTGCTATGGCAACACGTTGTTTTTGTCCTCCGCTAAGTTGACTAGGATAAGCCTGTTGTTTATCTAAACCAGTCAGTTCTAATAGGGGAACGATCGCATTGTGAATTTGTGACGGGGAATAATGCGCAAATTTTAAGGGTAAGGCAATGTTCTCATAGACCGTTTTTGCGGCCAGTAAATTAAATTGCTGAAATATCATCCCTATTTGTCGCCGCACTAAACGCAAATCAGTGGGTTTTAGTGCGGTTAATTCTTGTTCGTCTACCCAAACTTGGCCTAGGCTGGGTCGTTCTAATAGATTGATACAGCGTAGCAGTGTACTTTTACCGGCACCGCTCTGTCCCACAATACCAAAGATCTCTCCTGGATTAATAGTGAGATTAATGTCGCGTAGGGCATAGATTGGTGCTACTAAATTGTTATAAATCTTTGTGATGTTAGCAAGCTTTATCATCTTCTATCGCATGTTCCGCATAAAGGCTCAGGTATCGACTTAAAGGTATTATCAATACTTGGGTAAATAACGCAAGAGGGTTTGTTGTTTTCCTAGACTAATCTTATCTATCATTTTTTTTTATTAAAAATTTTTTTTATATTTAATTTTTGAAAATTAAATGAAAAATGATTTAAAAAATTAATATTAGAATGACTTGACACTATACTTTAAAGTACATAACCTTTATCTTACTAAGATAAATTTACTTTAAATTAGCTCAAAATAGTAGATAATTACATCTAACAACGTTATTATTAGTTACGATTAATTTTCATTATTAGTTTGTTATTAATGAGAAATGTTGTTGTAAGTATTAAAAAAATAAAATTAAATTAATGGATGATCTGATGACTAACCTAAAAAAACAACTCGCCTTAGAAGAATGTACTGCTTTACTAATAGAGGATGACATTTTTTGCCAAAAGGTTCAAAGTTATTGTCTTCGTGAGTTAGGCTATACAGTGGAAGTCGTATCCGATGCTGAAACTGCCATTCGGCGCATAGAACATCACGCTTATAATCTTATCCTCCTCGATCTAGGCCTACCCGATCAATCTGGCGAGCTAGTCATTCGTGCAACACGCGAGTTTGATATGAACCATGAAACACCACTAATCGTAGCGACTGCTCATGCCGATGGTCCTATGCAGCAAAAATGTCTTTATTTAGGCGCCGATGTCGTATTTATTAAGCCGTTCAACAAGCAAACCTTAGCGCGAGCAATAGATTTTTGCCATTCTCGTATCGAGGAGTTATCAAGGTTTAATTAGTATTTATGCATTGGATGTTATTTAGATAGTTATAGTTTATCCCATAACCAATTCAAACAAATAATAAAATTATTCAATGGAAAGGGCTAAATTCTACTATCTAGTTAAACTTGGATATAATGGTATTTTTTCTTATTATTTTTAATAAAGAATACGTATTTAATTTTTTGCTAAAAAATGAGCGCTAATTAAATATGGATCAACATGGTTATGGGATAAATTATTAACTATTTCCTGGAAGGAGCGTGTATGTTAATCGATTTTGCGCCAAAATTTATTAGCTGTTTTAAGACTTTACTCCAAACACTTGACGCCTTTAACGTACACATACAAAAACAGCTCAATGAACTTCCACTCTGGGTTGATAATGGTGCTGGAGAGTTTGTTAAAAATCGCAATAAAATCATCTTTGCTTTAGGAAATTTTGGCCCAACGCAGGGTTTATCTCCACAAGAAACCTATAAATGCCCAGGTGTGGTCGCTGGAACGCCAGCTACCTTAGCGCTTATAGATCAACTTAACCAAGTAAAGAGCAGTTTTAAAGAACTTGTACAGGCTTGTCAGCAAAGCACAGAGCAAGATATCACTAAGTTTGTCCGTGATACCTTGGCCCGTGCCGGCTATCCGGGTATCAAACTCAAGCAGGTTTTTCGGCAGGTTATTTATATCAACTACCATCCGCGGCGCGTAGCCTGGACTAAAGGCAAACACACCACGAGTAAACAATTATCAAAACAAGCCTCAGAAAAATTGTTAGATAAAGCAGGGCAGGGACTACATATTGAAATACAAAAATTAAAATTAAATGGTTTACCTCATCAAACTAAGCTGATCAAGCATCGAGCTATTAAGCCGGGTTGGGTTGTCAATATTGGTGCATTTAAAGAAAACAATTGTTCAGCCTATGAAGATATTCGAACCGCTTTACCTTTATTTTATTTACACGATCTTGCATTACCAAACCCTATTGTTTGTTTTAGTAAACCGCGTATCCAAAATCGCAAAATGCGGATAGATAAGCAAATTGAATCTGTTGCTTTCTTGCCCTCTATTAGTGTCTATCGATATAAAAAAGAAAGTGTTAGTTAATTTATTGTATTATTTATTTAAATTATTTTTTCAAATAAATTAAAATTTGTTGCAGATTTTTTTTTAACGTGCTTAAATTTATTGTCAATAATTAAATAGCACCTGAATAAAACTTCGAAAATGAGAGGGGAGAGTAGTATGCTAGAGCCAGCCTTCAAAGAAAGGGACAATAATAAACAATATATAACTGCTGTTAATATATCTGCAATCATCACCGAAATCGTAAATACTCTCTCACCCACTGCACTATCCTGTAGACCCACTACCTCTTGTACGTTATCTCAATAATTTAAGCTTATTTTAGCAAGCAAAATTCCTAAGCTTTACTCATTATTTGGCCTCGCTAGCTAGCTTTAATTTTACCTTAAGCTATTGAGACTAAACTTAATAACTGCCAATTGATGAGCCTTGCTTCAAGGAATTTTATTAATTGATCATTACAGCGAGGTCTGCATGTTAAACAAAGATGTCAAATCCGTAGAAAAAGGTTTATTAAACCAAAATTATACCCGAGTCCTACAGGGCTTATGGGAGATAGGGCGCCCCATTAAACAAGCATGGGACGTTCAACTTAAACAAGAAACGGGTAAGATTTCAGAAAAATATCGATTTAGCTCTGATAAACCATTTAAAGAGTTTTTAGTTGATAGATTAAAAAGCTATAAAAAACAAGCTATTCAAACTAACACTCAAACTGATACTCAAGCTAATCAATCTGCTATTCAGGAACTGAATAGTAAACTAGCCAATCTGGCCCTTTTTATCACGGTATGGAATGACAGAGAAGATAATAAAGAAAATACGGATGATAATGATGTGAATTCTCTGGAAACATCTGCATCACAACCCTCGACTCCCAATAAAAAATGGTTACATCAACAAATAAAATATAAGTCAACCGTCGATAAAAACAATTGTTATGCAATCAATATTGCGTTACAAGTGCTGGTTATTAAGCTTTGTCAACAAAGCGAGCAATTTATTAAAAATAAACAAGGGTTTGAGAATTTTAAAGAATTGAATAAGCATGATTTGCGTAATTTAATTTTAAGCCGTATTGAAAGTTTAAATAATTTATTGGTTCCAGGCTTGCAAAAAGAAATTGAAAAAATAACACCAATTTTGCAGAAAGAAATTGAAAATATTGAAAAAGTTATTAAGCCTTTGTACAGCATAAATCTAGCAGCTCTTCAAGAGGAAGAAGAGGAAGTAAAAAAAGCAACTCAAGCCTTGCAAGAGGAGATTAAAAGAATTGGTACTTCTATTAATAATTTGCAAGCGCCGAACCTAACGGCTCGAGCTTTGCAAGAGGGCATTGAAGAAATTGCTAGGTCTATTAAAGCTTTGCACACCATAAATCTACCGACCGCAGCTCTTCAAGAGGATGTCAAAAAAGCAACTCAAGCCTTACAAGAGGGCATTGAAAAAATTGGTACGTCTATTAACGTTTTGCAAACACTGAATTTACCGGATCAAATCTTGCAAGCAGAAATTAATAAAATTGGCAAAGCGATTGTTGCTTTCCAAACACCTGATTGGAAGAGATACTTCCTCAAAATTTTCGGTGTCTCACTGGCAGTTATTGCCTCACTCGCTTGTGGATTTGCAACCGGTGGCGCCATCTATTTATTATTTCCTAATCTTCCAATATTGGCTTTTTGCTTAGGAGGTGTGATTGGTTTATGGGGTTTTTCGGCTAATTTTGGCTTCTTTTCCCAGAATTTTCCTGAGTTTCTTTTAAGTCTTTTTAAAAAAGGCGGCATTAGCGAATACATTGATCCAGAAGGAAACCGCCAACAACTTTCACCCATTAAAAAGTATCTATTTATACCCTTAGCCGCATTAGCTTCTTTCACTGTAGGTGTAGGTACCGCGGCATTAACCTATACCACGCTTATTGCTTTAGTGGTAAAGTTGTTACCGATACTAGCGATAATCTGGCCACCTTTACCCTTGATTATTGTGGGTATTTTGTCCGCAGCGATAGGCATCACCTTAACCGTTGCCGTATTCACTGCGACTATTGGCGCAATAAAAAATTCGCAAAATTTTTCTTGGCAACACTTTAAAGAAAAACTCTCAAGCTTAACGACACGCGAAATAATTGGCTATCTATTTAAAGGCTTAATAGTACTGGTTGGTTTATTTGGTTTAGCTTATTTTCGTTATACTGCTGGAATCGATTTAACCAAATTGCTAACACCCCTAACTGGATCCGCTGCAATGATAATCTCTGCTATCGTGGGAGCAATTGCTTATATCCCGCAAGGCTTCTTCACGGTGGTTTCGATCCAAAAGCTTATCCGAGTTTTTTCTCCAGCATCCAACCCATCCCAGCAAGCCACTTTAGTTAATGAGCCACCCAAAAGCTTTCTTAGCCGAGTAAGATCCGGGGTTAGCACGCTCTACACTTGGGTTGCGCTTACCGGAAATGCATTAGGTAATGCCGCACTAGTGCTAGTCGATGGTATCTCAGCTTTTTCTATCTCTGGAGCGGTAGGGGGGTTCTTTAATTCCCTATCAGGGAACTTGATCGAACCCGATAGAAACTTATTCTACAGAAATCAGGCAAATGCAGCGCTTGCTAAAGATTTTAAGAGTCCATTTACACAAGCAGAAAAAACAACCGCTCCCAAATCGCCGGAAACTCCTGAAAAAGTGCCACAAGCATCAACCATAAGAGATAAACTTAAGCTTGAACCCCAAGAAGAAACTTCTGAAGATGCATCAACCATAGGAAATAAGCTGAAATCAAAAATACATATAACTCGCACTACATCAGAAGATGGTACCGCCGGCTACTCGGTTGCAGCAGATAGCTCTATTACCAAACAAGATCCTCAACATCCAGTCCCAGCCAACAGCAGCCGGGTTGCAACAAATAGTTGTCTTACCAAAGGTGGTATGTTTAGAGTATCAGAATCAGAAGAAGCATCTAATGATTTGGCGGCTATGCAACAAGGAAATCTTAAGACCATTTAACCTGTTGTCATAAAATAAGGAAATCGTACTGACTTAGAAATTATTTATTTTTAAGTCAGTGCCATATAAAACTATGCTTAACATCGCTTATCGCTATTTTTGGCATTGTTGGCAATACACACTCGTGCGCAGGTTAATACGACTCAGTTGTAATAGCGCTTGACATTGTAAGCAGGGGAGACCTCCACGACCATACACATTTAATTGCTGACTAAAATATCCAGGTTTACCTTCACTATTTAAAAAATCTTTTAAACTACTTCCTCCTTGTTGGATGGCGACTTGCAAGATACTTTTAATAGCGCCAACCAATCGCTTTAAATCACTCAACAATAAACTATTAGCCGGTCTTAATGGATTAATACCTGCTGTAAACAGCGCTTCTGTCGCGTAAATATTGCCGACGCCGACGATAATGCGTTGATCCATAATCGCCGATTTAATCGGCAATTGTTTATTAGCCAATTGCTGCTTCAAATATTGTGCAGAAAACTCACGATTCAAGGGTTCAACACCCAAATTTTTCAACAAAACATGGTGTTGTGGATCACCGCTAGTATAAAGGAAGGCACCAAATCGGCGCGGATCAGTGAAGCGCAATAATGTGTCATTTTTAAAAAGTATATCAATATGATCATATTTTTCTGGGGTCACGCTGCTATCCAGGATCCGCAAGCGACCAGACATCCCAAGATGGATAATAATGCTCGCTTGAGCCGTAACGAGACAGAGATATTTACCGCGTCGAGTCAATTGGTTAATGGTGAGACCAATTAGTTGTTGCAATTCTTGCTTAGGAATAGGCCAGCGTAAATTAGGTCGACGGATCACAAACTTTTGAATAGTTTGATTTTGTAATGGGATTTGTAAACCACGTAGGGTGACTTCAACTTCAGGTAATTCAGGCATAATCGCTAGTTAGTTTAGCAAACTTTACTATCGGGAATCACTGTTCGCAGATCTTTTTTTCAAAATGCTGATAATCCTGTAAATTATGCCAGTTTCCACCCCAATCCCAACCACGTTTTATGAATTCATTATAAATAAAACTGCCGTTTGTTATTTTCCCAGGAAAAAATTTTTTTCTATCAACATATTTTTTTCCGCCTGGTGGTAACACCAGATTAGCTTTGACATAGGGGTTAATTAATGTATTTATGTCGATGGCTCGACCATAGCTATGTTGAGAAAACACACCCGGTTTCCCTGTTACTGCTCGACAATTAAAGGCAGAGGTATTATTGACTGCCATAGCTGCATCGTCATTCCCTTTAAAAGTAACCATAGTCTCCATTCGTTCAATTGGAAATTGATGATAGTAAGCCGCTTTAAATATACTGACCACTTCAGTCGCTAATGATTTATTTACAATCAAAATTCCTTGGTGCACCTTTTGATCGAAACCCCAGTAAGATAATTTAACTTCCGCTAAATCTCTTAGTGGAACGGGGCAACCCGGTCTCCAAGTATATTTTTCCATAATCTTTTGAGTTTTTGCTGGAATAGGGCTAATGCTACTTTCAAATTTAGGCATAGAATTTTTTCCTGTCGCAGAATTCGGCAAAAATATAACTAACCAAATTATCGGTAAAAAAGTAAATTGGAATAGTTCAGACTTGATGTGACACAAAGGAATGAGTAAGGTTACCCGTTTTGAGAAGTCGAGAAACTTTTTAATCAAAACACAAAGGGTAACCTTAGATGCTACATAG
>JBDLTN010000039.1:0-12968 GCA_039805785.1 Pseudomonadota bacterium
ACTCCTTCAGCACTGTGATAATTTGGGATTCACTAAACCTTTTCTTCTTCATTTATTAAGTCTCCTGGATTTTAATTTACCAAAAAACTCTATTTCTTTCCTGGGCATTATAAGGGAGGGTTACCCTGATACTGCAAACGCCGATAAAATAACTGCTGAAGGCAAACATGGGGTACTTAAAATAATTATCCCTAAAAGAGAAAAAGTGGCAGGGAAAAAGATAAGAGTTGAGGATCAAAAAGATTAGTATCAACATAGGAATTGAATTTAGAATTAATTCTATGAATTAGTATTTGGGAGGGGTACTTAATATCTTGGCGCAAGTTCTCCGTAGGACTGGAATAATGATTTCCTCAAACCAGGAATTTCGCTTTAGCCAAATATTGTTGCGTGGCGAGGGATGGGGTAAAGGGAAAAAAGCTGGAAGATAATCTAGATAAGTAGCTACGGTTTCCGTTAAGTTTAGTTTTGTACGATTACCTAAATAATGTTTTTGTGCATATTGACCTATTAATAGGGTCATTTGAATGTTGGGTAGATTAGTTAAGAGTTTAGGAAGCCAAGTACTCGCACATTCTTTTCGTGGCGGTAAATCGCCTGAAGGTCCTGTTCCAGGGTAACAGAAACCCATAGGAATGATGGCAATTTGGTTTATGTTATAAAACGTTTTCTTATCAAGTTGCATCCAGAGCCGTAAACGATCTCCACTAGGATCGTTCCAAGGAATTCCTGTATTGTGTACTCGAATCCCCGGCGCTTGACCAACAATAAGTAAGCGACTCGAGGTATGCGCTTGTAAAATAGGTTTGGGGTTTAAAGGTAAGTGATTGGCACAGAGCTGACATTCACGAATGTTTCTAAGTAGGGGTAAAAGCTTATTCATAACAAGATGGAGGCTCTATACTCACAAAATTGGACTTTTGGTAATTGCTGCGAATAAAATTTCGAGGTGGCTAGTAATAGCTAAAAGTCAAATACAAAGAGTATACTTGCCAAATGGGTATTATACCCACTAAAGTAAGCGCTAAAAATAGGCTGCTTTATTTAATAGGTAGGATCTATGGAGTATAAAGAAACTGAGGCTTTACTAGAAGAAGATGATGGTGATGGAAGTAGTGATACTGAATTACCACCTGATATTTTAGATATTGAAGATGAAGAGTTAGATACATGGCCTGAAGAATTGGCCTTAGATGCATTGAATAAGAAAGCAAAAGTCTCGCCTGTTCGATTTTCACTGGAAAAGCGCCGAGCTATTGAAGATTATTTAGAGCAACGACGATTACGAGAAGAATTCGATTATGAGTTTGAAAATGAACTCGTTTTAGAAGCTTCTGATGCAACCAAAAGTGAGTAGCTATGCACTTTAAGTTTTTGGATTTTGAACAACCCATTGCTGAACTTGGGGCAAAAATAGAAGAGCTACGTAAATTAGGTAACGATGCTGAACTTAATGTTAATGAAGAAATTAAACGTCTAGAGCAAAGGAAAATTGAATTAACTGAATCAATTTTTCAATCCTTAAATGCTTGGCAAATAGTTCAATTGGCACGTCATCCACAGCGGCCTTATTTTTCCGACTATATTCCCAGGATTTTTACTGAGTTTGATGAATTACATGGTGATAGAGAATTTTCGGATGATTCTTCCATTATTGGTGGGGTAGCTAATTTAGCGGAACAACCGGTAGTCATTATTGGGCAGCAAAAAGGCCGTTCCACTAATGAAAAAGTGTTACATAATTTTGGAATGCCTAAACCAGAAGGTTACCGTAAAGCAATTCGATTGATGGAATTAGCAGAAAGATTTAAATTACCCATTTTAACTTTTATTGATACACCAGGCGCTTATCCTGGTATAGATGCAGAAGAACGTAATCAAAGTGGTGCAATTGCGCAAAACTTACAGATTATGTCACAGTTGAAGACACCTATTGTCTCAACCATAATTGGAGAGGGTGGATCAGGAGGAGCGTTAGCCATTGGGGTGGCTGACAGAATTTTAATGTTGCAATATAGTGTTTATTCAGTTATTTCACCCGAAGGATGCGCATCTATTTTATGGAAAAGTGCTGAAAAGGCACCTGATGCAGCAGAAGCTATGGCTATGAATGCTGATCGTTTATATAAACTTAAATTGATTGATGCGGTGATTCAAGAACCTTTGGGTGGTGCTCATACTGATTTTGATGAGATGGCTAACCAATTAAAGATTGAACTTATTAAACAATTAGCTCAAATTCAATATTTCTCGATGGAAAAGTTACTTGAGCTGCGCTACAGCAAGATTTTAGCTATTGGTGCTTAATTTATACTATCTTGCTTGTAATCCACTAAAAATATGAAATTTATATCTATCGAAACAATCGCGTTTGTCTCCGGAATAGTTAATATATACCTTTTAACGCGTTGTAGTTTATGGAATTGGTTTTTTGGAATATTGACCGTTTCTCTTTATGCTATTATTTTTTTTGATACCAAGTTGTATGCTGATATGAGCCTACAGGGAGTTTTTTTATTTTTTCAGTTTTATGGGCTTTACCAATGGTGCTATGGTAGTAAAGAAAACAAACCAATTGCTATACAGGTGTTGAATTTATCAACTTGTTCGTCGTTAGCTATAGCGGCTATTATTTTATTTGCAGGTATTAGTTTTATTTTAAAATACAATACAGATTCTACAACGGTTTATGCCGATGCTACAATTACTGCATTAAGCTTGATTGCTCAATGGATGATGAGTAAGAAATATTTACAGCATTGGATTCTATGGATAATTATCGATGTAATTTCTATTAATTTGTATATCAGCAAATCGTTGTATTTAACATCGTTACTGTATTTGGTCTTTATGTTGTTATGTATCAAAGGTTATTATCAATGGCGTCAGACTTTAAACAAATTGAAATGGTCTCCAATCCTCGCATAAGTTAAATCCCTAACTCTATTTATACGACTTTACAATTCATGGGTAAATTTTGTATGGTTAGTTTATGTTTACACCTGAAAAACTTGGCTATTTATTAAAACAATACCCTTCTTCGGTTTGCTTTTGGGTTGCCTATAGTGGTGGGTTAGATTCGCAGGTTTTACTCCATGCATTAAGTTGCATATTGCCTAAGCATCGCTTACGGGCTCTACATGTAAATCATGGTTGGCATGTGGATTCAACAAAGTGGGCTAACATTTGTCGGAACTTCTGCGAAAAATTAGATATTTTTTGCGATGTTATTTCTATAGATGCCAACCCTAAATCTGGAGAAAGTTTAGAAGCATGTGCTCGAGTAGCGCGATATCATGCTATGGCACAGAGAATTCCTTCGGGAGATTTTTTACTAACAGCCCATCATCGCAATGACCAAGCCGAAACTTTATTATTACAGTTATTAAGAGGTTCTGGTCTTAAAGGCTTAGCGAGCATGCCATTTTGTCAGGAATTTTCAAAAGCTCACCTATTGCGACCTTTGCTAGATTTTACACGTACAGAACTTCACAGGTATGCAATAGAAAATCTACTAACTTGGATCGAGGATGATAGCAATAAAGATTTACGTTTTAATCGCAACTATATTCGTCATCAAGTGTTGCCACTGATCGAGCAACGTTGGCCCCAAGCCGATAAAACTATCGCAAGAGCTGCTGCAAACTTAGCGGAAGCAGATTTTCTGCTTGATGAAATTGCTGATCAAGATTTATCTATACTTAAGGGGCCCGCACCTAATATTTTGATTATTTCTAGTTTGCAGAAATTGAGTACGAATCGTCGAAATAATGTTTTACGGTATTGGTTAAAGCAATTAGGGTACTCGTTACCTAGTCAGAAACAATTACAGCAAATTGATATTTTGCTAAAAAGCAGAGTAGATGCATCTCCTCGGGTTAATTGGGGGAATATTCAATTACGTCGTTATCGAGATTATATTTATGCTCTTAATTTGGTAACTGAAAAAAATTTTAACGCTGGTTTAACCTCATGGAAGTTGGGTCAAACAATAATATTACCTACCTTAGATCAATTAACAACAAAGCAAGTTTTAGGCGCAGGCTTAAATTATTTTTTACTAAAAGAGAGACAAGTCGATGTGGCTTTTCGTCAAGGAGGAGAAAGGTTTTATGCCAGCAATCGTCAAGGTTCTCATCCATTAAAAAAATTATTTCAGGAATGGGGTGTTCCACCTTGGCAACGCAATAAGATCCCTTTAATTTTTTATCAAAAGGAACTAATTGCGGTGGCTGGATATGATATAGATCCTCGCTTCGCAGCAAAGCAACACGAGCAGGGTCTGGTAATTGAGGTTATTCCCGGCTTTCCTTCTAATCAGCGTTTCTAATATTGATTAGAAGCTATTCATTTAATTACTATAAATCTAATACCGCCACGGGATAGTACATTTACTAAAAGTTCTTGTTTAGTTTGTTTAGCAATATCTTGTAGTTGAGCAACATTAGCTACAGATGTTTGATTAGCAGATGTTATGACATCGCCGGGACGAATCCCCGCATGCCAGGCCATGCTATCTTCATCGATATCAACGACTTCTACGCCAATCAAATGCCCTTGGCCAGTAATAGTTTGATTGAAGTCACGTAATACTAAGCCAAACAGAAATGGATTATCATGCTCAGCAATTTTTTTATAATCTTTAGGATCTGTCAAAGTTATTACTGTACTGATGATTTTCCCTTTGCGTAATAATTTGATAGTAATTTTATCTCCGACTCTCAACATGCCAACGACATTTTTTACTTGACCACCATTATGGATGGATATGCCATTAATCGATTGGATTATATCTCCGGTTTGAATCCCTGCAGTTTCAGCGGGTGAATAGTTTGGTACCTGGGAGACTAATGCTCCATTAACTTCTGTGGAAATATGTAAAGCGCTAGCTAATGCGGGTGTTAAGTCTTGCACAAGCACACCCAATAATCCACGTTTTACAGAGCCATATTCAGCTAATTGCTTCATAACACCGTAGGCCATATTGATAGGTATAGCAAACCCAATGCCTATATTTCCTGCATTGGAGCCTGGCGCCAATATAGCAGTGTTGATCCCCATTAATTTGCCTTGCAAATTAATTAAAGCACCTCCGGAATTACCTGGATTGATAGGAGCGTCGGTTTGAATAAAATTTTCAAAACCTTCTATACCTAATCCAGTCCGCTGTAATGCGCTGACAATACCTGAAGTAACCGTTTGGTTAAGTCCGAAAGGATTACCAATTGCAGCTACAAAATCACCTACTTTTAGATTATCGGAGTCGCCTAGAGGAATAGCAGTTAAATGATCGGGAGTAATGGTAAGTAAGGCAATATCAGAAGCAGGGTCTGAACCTTTTAACGTCGCTTTAAAAACACGACCATCACTTAAGGTTACGGTGATGGTTTTAGCCTCGTGAATAACATGGGCATTAGTTAAAATGTAACCGGCTTTAGCGTCTACAATGACACCTGAGCCCATACTTTCAAAATGCCGAGGATAAGGGCGCCCTGGGACAGGAGGTGGTAATTGATTGGGTGGAATATCTCCTTGAACAGAAACATTTACAACAGCGGGTAAAACAGGCTGTAGCATCTGAGAGATACTATCTTTGTTCGTTTGATGAGTTAAACTAAATGGCCAGTTGGCATAGCTTAAGGAGCAAAAGCTGATTAAGAATAGGGAACTGATTAATAATTGATATACTAACTTCTTCATATGTTTTGTGAGATCAAAGTAATAGCTCGTTAAGCTTAACGTATTTTTTGGCTTTGTTGCAATTACTGAGTATTATACACACAAAAGGTTATTTAATGCGCAAATATTCTCTCTGGGATCAGTTAATTTTCCATATTGATGAGGCATTATCATCCTTAGGGCCGTTTTCTGCATCTCCTCGGCCCAGTCCGGCTGATATTTTGGCCATTCAAGAGAGCGATTTAAATAAAAAACAACGCCAACTTTCGGGTAGTTTGATGCGAATAAATCATGTAGGTGAAGTCTGTGCTCAAGCGCTCTATACAGGTCAAGCACTTACTGCGCGCTCTAAGGATATTCAGCATAAATTAAAAGTAGCTGCAAAAGAAGAGATCGATCATCTTAACTGGTGTCAGCAGCGTATTCATCAGTTAGGTACTCATGTTAGTTATTTGAATCCTCTTTGGTATATAAGTGCCTTGTTAATAGGTTTGACTGCTGGTTTATGGGGGGATAAGGTAAGCTTAGGTTTTTTAGCAGAAACAGAACATCAAGTGGAAAGGCATTTGCATAAGCATCTACAAAGATTACCTTTACAGGATAAAAAAAGTCGTGCCATTTTAGAGCAAATGCGCGAAGAAGAAAGAGAACATGCGTTAACAGCAGAAGATGCGGGAGCTATCCCTCTGCCAATAGTCATTCAGTGGAGTATGCAGGGATTGGCTAAATTTATGTCTATAATCGCTTATCGAATTTGATAATTAGATCTAAAAAAGGTGAATCATTTGCAAACACTATTTAGAACTTTACTGCAATTTTGTATGCTGAAAGCATTGGTTATACTTGCAATAACAGTTGTATTGTGTTTTTTATTGCCTATTTTTTATCAAAAATGCCAGCGACGTTTAGACGGTAGTTCCCATATTTTAAGCAATGCGTTAATCGAATCAGCTTATAGGCCGTTACTGGTATTGATTGCTGCAATGGGCATTCTTTATGCCTTAGAGTCGTTGTGTCTCACTTGGAAAGGAATTAGCGCTGATCAATTTCATTTAATTAGGAATTTAATCTTTATAGGATTACTTGCTTGGTTTTTATGGCGATTTGTCTCCTTTTCTAAAGAAGCTTTTCTTCAAACTCATAGAAGTAAAGCTATTGATAAAACACTGGTCCATGGGATAAGTCAGATTGCTAAATTAGCGATTATTATTTTAACGGCATTATCCTTGTTTCAATTTTTTGGTTTAAGTATTGCAGGCGTCTTAGCTTTTGGTGGTATGGGCGGGGTGATCATCGGATTTGCTGCAAAAGATCTGCTGGCTAACTTGTTTGGTAGTTGCATGCTATTCTTGGATAGACCCTTTGTAATAGGCGACCAAATTAGCTTACCTGCACTAAAAATCGAAGGTACTGTCGAGGCAATTGGTTGGCGCGTATGCAGAATTCGCGCTCCTGACTGTCGTCCTGTGTATATACCTAACGCTTTATTTTCAAATTTAGTGGTAGAAAATCCATCAAGAATGAAGTATCGACGATTCTATTGCCGAATTAGTTTGCGATATCAGGATCTGATAAAAGTTCCAGCTATATTGGAAGATATGCACTTATTATTAAAAAAAAATGTCTCTGTTGATAAAAATAGACCTATTTCAGTTAATCTGAGTGAGTTAGGTAATACCTCTCTTAATTTAGTAATAATAGCCTATACCAATATCGTTAACAGTGCAGATTTTTTAAAGTTACAACAAGCATTATTTTTGGAATTATTAGCCTGTATTCAGCGTCACGGTGCTGAATGGTCTTTTCCTAGTCATAATGTTTATCTAAATAAAGAAGCTGTTGATTTATTTAGTTCTCCAAATCAAGATGATAAACGATAAAACAAAAATTATACCTGCATGGCCTGGTCTTGGACTTTTGCCAAAACATTTTCGAGTCGTGACGAAAACAAAAAATCAAATACAAAGAATATAAAATGAAGTTAAGACTTAATATCATAGGTTGTGGACGTTTAGGAAAAACCTTAGCCGCATTGTTTATTGATACAAATCTTGTTTCTATTCAAGATATCATTAACTTAAGACCTGCGAGTAGTACCAAGGCAGTGGTTTTTTTAGGGCAAGGTAGAGTTTGTCCGGAGCTTAATCAGCTTAAACCCGCTGATATTTATTTAATTGCTACGCCTGATGATAGTATTGAATTTATAGCACAAAAAATTGCTTCGCAAGGAGTGTTAAAACCAGGAGATGTCGTTTTTCATTGTAGTGGATTGTTATCCTCTGAATGTTTAAGTTCTGTAACTAATTTGGGTTGTTATATAGCCAGCCTACATCCGGTTTTTAGTTTTTCTGAGCCAGGAGTGGATATAAAAAATTTTAGTGGGACATATTGTGCATTTGAAGGTGATGAAGAAGCATTTGCACGACTATTACCATTACTCAATGCTATAGAGGCTCAGATATTTACAATCGAAAAAAAATATAAGCCACTTTATCATGCAGCTAGTGTATTTTCAGCAAATTATATAATCACTTTATCGGCTATGGCTAAGGATTGTTATTCGAAAGCGGGGTTAAATACTAAATTAGCTGAAAACCTTAGCTTCCGACTTATGTCCCAAGCTTTAAATAAATCCCGAAGGCTTAAGCCTGAAGAAGCATTAACAGGGCCTCTGCAACGAGCAGATATCAATACTTTAAAAAAGCATTTATCTGCGTTGAAATCTTTTCCCGAATTAGAATATATATATAAAAGCTTGGGGAAAGCGACAGTCGGATTAACTAGGCACAAAGAAAACCTAAAAAGATCGTTAACGCAGATTTTTAATATGTAACTGAGAATTTAAGCAGCAGAAGGTGTTAATTTGCGAATTCTAGTTAATAAACGACTTTTGTGTCTAGCTGCTTTGTTTTTATGGATAAAACCTTTATCAGCCATACGATCAATTATGGGTAAAGCAATACGATAAGCTTCATCTGCTTCCGGCGCTTTTCCACTTTCTATAGCGGTGACAACACGTTTAATATACGTACGTAGCATAGAGCGATAGCTAGAATTATGCTTACGCTGCTTTTCTGCTTGTCGTACACGTTTTTTTGCTTGTTTTGTATTGGCCAAAGGACAACCCCTCCTGAATTAACAACAAACGAGCTTACAGCTAATTTAGATAATTAGCTTAATGTAAGCATAGATTAAATAGGCGCCAATCATGCCCTTATAGAGGATATTTGTCAATCGAGAGGATTTACTCCTCTAGTGAATTATTACCATCCGTTTCCTCCCGGTCGTCTTCTCCATCATCACTTTGCTTAGGTTTGGTGTTTGAAATGACAGAGGGGTTTTTATTAAGTTTATCCGACTGAGCTTGTATATCCGGAGGATTAACAGGTTTTTTTATATCACTATCATCATAGCTGTCATCAATTTCATCGTCTTCTGTGTCCATTTTAGATGATATAGATTCATCTCCAGCATTGGGTGAATTTGAAGGGTTTTTAAGTTCATCTATATTGCCCGATTTTTTCTCAGGAACAATAACTGGAAGCGCTTGCTGAGAAGTAATAGTGGGTATGGGTGAAGGTGGGATTAAGTAATAATCTAAAAGCCTACGAGCAATTTGTGGCGCTGGGGTAAAGCTATTTTGGATAACAATACTAAGCGCAATAGAAGGCTTTTCAACTGGAGCAAAAGCAATAAATAATGAATTATCACGCAGCTTGGCAGCGACTGTTTTGGTATCATATCTTTCATCGTTTTTTAAACTATAAACTTGAGCGGTTCCTGTTTTACCTGCCAAGGTATAGGGAACACCTGGAAAGAAACGTTCAGCCGTACCCCCAGGCGCATTAATCACATGTTGCATAGCAGTACGAATAAAACTTAAGATATCCGGAGGTAAATTAATTGGCTCTAAGCGTTGTGGTTTAATAAAGTCGACTGTTCCATCATTCTTGCGCCAACTTAATACGACATGGGGTTTCCAACGTTCTCCCCACTCTGCAAGTGCACTGACCGCAAATGCGAGCTGGATAGGCGTTACTAATAGAAATCCTTGGCCAATGCCACAATTTAATGTGTCTCCACCATACCATGGGGTGCTATAAGTTTTTTCTTTCCATTGAGGATTCGGTAGAACACCATTACCTTCATCAGGGAGATCGATACCCGTTGGGCTTCCAAAACCAAATCGCTTTAAGCTATTGTAAATTCGGTTTATTCCCATACGTAGACTTAGATTATAAAAATAAATATCGGAGGATACGGTGAGAGCTTTGAGTAAATTGACATCACCATAAGCATGGCGGCGAAAATTATGGTAGATGCGTCCTTTGCCGTTAATTTGAAACTCCCCTGTATCGTGAATAGTAAAAGTGGGAGTAACCACGTTTTCTAAAAGAGCTCCGGTACTGATAAAGGGTTTGATGGTCGAACCAGGGTGATATGCCCCCCGTAGAGCGCGGTTATAGAGAGGATCACCCGGTTCATTTTGTAAGATTTCATAGTCGTGTTGTCGAATTCCACTTACAAATAGGTTTGGGTCGAAAGAGGGATTGCTGACAAAGGCTAAGACTTCACCATTACGAGGATCTAAGGCGATTATAGCTCCTTTTTGGCTGCCTAATGCTTGTTGTGCGAGTTTCTGTAAATTGCTATCGATAGTTAAAGTAATACTTCTGCCCGCAATAGGCTGGGTTTGTTTTAATATACGGATGATTTGACCATGTACATTGGTTTCTACTTGCTGGTAACCGACTGTGCCATGGAGTTGGGCTTCATAGAATTTTTCTACGCCTGTTTTACCGATGAAATTACTCGCGCTGTAATTAACTGGATCGACACTTTGCAATTCTTTTTCATTAATTCTACCCATATAACCTACTATCGCTGCAAAGGAGGTTCCTTGTGGATAAAAACGGATCATTTGCGCCTGGATTGCAACACCTGGAAATCGATAACGTTCGAGAGAAAATTTAGCGACTTCTTCTTCATTCAATTTTAAACGGATTGGGACAGGTTCAAAACGATGATGTAAACGTCGTTGACGACTGAATTGTTTTAAATCTTCTGCATCAATTTTGATAAAAGTGCTTAATTGTTGGATGGTGATATTTATATTTTTAACGAGATCAGGTGTAATAACCAGATTAAAAATAGGTTTATTTTCTGCGAGTAAGACACCGTTTCTATCATAAATTAAACCCCGATTGGGCTCTATCGGTACCAGGCTAAGCTGATTCTGCCTGGCTAAGGTAGTATAAAGCTTATGTTGAAAAACTTGTAAATAAATAAGCCGACTTAGTAATAAAAGGCTTAAAATCGATATGCTAATGAGAATAGCAAGGGCTCGACGCTTAAATAACTTATGCTCTTGATGAGTGTTTTTAAATGTATTAATTGACTTGAGCATAAAGTGTTCGTGCCTTAGTTTAATGCTGAGTTAACAGCATGGTCCTTGCTATACTCTTTTTATTTAAGTAAATGAGTCGTTCAATTTGTAGATCCCCAAGACATAAATGTAAGCATAATGACGACATTTTTGTTTTAACTTATCGTTTACAATTGGGTAAAATTATAACCAGTGCAAAAAGTATATTTTATCAAACATTTAATTTTTCTGAGTATATAAAAAAGTAAAGGTTTAAGACAGGTCTAAGTTAAATATGATTTCCTCACACGAATTATTTAGTAAAGCAAAGCAGTTTATCCCAGGGGGAGTTAACTCTCCGGTACGTTCTTTTAATGCCGTTGGAGGTGATCCGACATTCTTTTCTCATGGGAAAGGGGCCTACTTATTTGATGTCCAGGGCAAGTCATATATCGATTATGTAGGATCATGGGGGGCACTCATCCTTGGCCATGCACCTGATAAAATTGTGCTAGCCGTAGAAGAAGCCGCTAAGCGTGGCTTGAGTTTCGGAGCCCCTACCGCAGCAGAGATTGACTTAGCAGAAAAAATTTCCAATTTGATGCCTAATTTAGAAAAGGTGCGTTTGATGAATTCAGGCACCGAAGCAACCATGACCGCCATACGCCTGGCTCGAGGCTTTACTGGCCGGGATAAAATTTTAAAATTTAATGGTTGTTATCATGGCCATGTAGATGCATTGTTAACAAAAGCGGGTTCGGGATTAGCCAGTTTTGGCATACCCGACAGTGCAGGAGTGCCTAAAGTAGTGGCCCAGCAAACCTTAAGTGTTGACTTTAACAATCTAGAACAAGTTACTCAAATGTTTATGCATTATGGAAAAGAGATTGCTGCTGTCATCGTAGAACCTATCGCCGCAAATATGAATTGTGTTTTACCCTTATCTGGTTTTTTAGAAGGTTTACGTGAGTTGTGTGATTATTATGGAAGCATACTTATTTTTGATGAAGTGATATCAGGGTTCAGGGTAGCTTTAGGTGGTGCGCAAGAAATTTATCAAGTGAAACCCGATTTAACTACTCTCGGTAAAATTATTGGCGGAGGCTTACCTATTGGTGCCTTAGGGGGGCGGGCTGAGATTATGGATCACTTAGCGCCATTAGGAGATGTTTATCAAGCGGGTACTTTATCGGGAAATCCAGTCACTGTCGCCGCAGGACTTGCCACCTTGAATCTAATCAGTCAACCCGGATTTCATGCAGAGTTAAGTTTAATAAATGAAAAGCTAACATCTGGGTTACTAGAACTTGCTAAAGCAACCAATATTCATCTCCAAGCGCATTATATAGGAGGGTTATTCGGATTTCTTTTTAGTCAAGAAACTGAAATTTATAACTATCAACAAGTTAAATTGGCTAATCAGTTTCTTTTTAAAGAATTCTTTCATAGGATGTTAGCAGAAGGCATTTATTTTTCACCCTCAGCGTTTGAATCAGGTTTCATATCGAGTGCTCATGGAACCCAAGAAGTAGATTTTACTTTAGCCGCTGCAGAGAAAGTTTTTAGCAAATTACAAGAACAGAATTTAGTTTCAGTCTAATACCTTCTTAACACTTAATCATCATGGTTTAGTTATAAAAATTTCCTTTTATTCCTTGCTTAGTATAATTTAAAAATATCTTTTTATTTGCTTAATATTTAAGATATTATATCAATTTGAAAATAACTTATGGAAAAAAATAAATGATCAAGGATATAGTCGATGGTCTAGCACTTAAGGAAAAGGAAAACATGAGCAAACTATTTCACAATCCAACTGATCCCGATATTTATTCTTTATCGAAAGAATTAATAGAAGCTGAAAATGAATTGGCTGTGCTAGAAAAAAAAATTAATTTAGGAAATGATTTGTTAGCTAAGATTG
>JBDLTN010000040.1:0-12595 GCA_039805785.1 Pseudomonadota bacterium
AATCCCGCTGCAAAGCTAACAAATATTCATAACCGTGCATCGTTATTTTTTTCGCTTTCACCAAGGAAATTACTTCAACTAAATAATTAAATTTAACGTCCTGGTCTTCACTGCGCAAATCTTGGGTCTCGGTAAATTGCATCTTTGCAATTAAATAGGTGTAAGCAGTAATACCTTGCCATACTGGAATGAGCTGGTTTTGGATGAGATAAATAAGATATAAATTACAATCGCGATTATTCCAAATTTGCGATCGAAAATTTCCTTTAGCAATTGCCTTTTTTAAACAACGCAAGTTCGGATCATTCGCTGTTAAATTATTTAAAAAATTGGGAATAATTTGATTTTTCTGTACGAGTTGCAACAGCCCCCTATGCAGAGGGGGCAATGGATCTGCACTTGCAGCATCCGGTTTTTTGTAATTTTTATCCATAAAAATTGAGGTTTAGCTTAGTTATTATATTAATTTATAACATGTCGGGATCGACAATGAGAGGCATGCGAATCATCATTTTTCAAGATATTGGAATTTATCTTCTTGATCCTTCCATTCATCTGCATCGGCCGGTGGATCCTTGCGCTGCGTAATATTCGGCCATTGTTTCGCAAGTTCTTTGTTCAACGCTAAAAATTTTTGGTACTTTTCCGGTAAATCATCTTCAACGTAAATCGCTTTCACTGGGCATTCGGGTTCACAGAGACCGCAGTCTATGCATTCATCTGGATCAATGACCAGCATATTCGGCCCTTCGTAAAAACAATCAACAGGGCATACTTCAACACAATCAGTATATTTACAACGAATACATTTTTCAGTGACTAAAAATGTCATTGGATTCTTTAAAAAATAGATAATGAATTCAAATCTGGTGCCCGGGGCCGGACTCGAACCGGCACAGTGTTACCACCGAGGGATTTTAAGTCCCTTGCGTCTACCAATTTCGCCACCCGGGCTTGCGTATTGTTCTATCTGGAGGCTAGGGCCGGAATCGAACCGACGTACGCGGCTTTGCAGGCCGCTGCATGACCACTCTGCCACCCAGCCAATCTCTCTAATTAATGGCTTCGTCTTTTTGCTAATTTCAGCGTTGGATGCTTGTTTCCGGTGCTCATGTACTTCGCAGTACACTCCGCTCCTCAACAATCTTCCGCCTTGAACTTAACAAAAATACTTCAGCCTTTGAGTCTGTAATATCTTACCAATAAAAAAATCAAAGTTCCGTTTTTTTGTTCCTTTTCATTGGACACTCATTTTTCACAGCGCCTTGCCAAAAACTCCATTGCTGTGAGTATATTTATTTATAAAAACTTTTGGAGCGGGAAACGAGGCTCGAACTCGCGACCTCAACCTTGGCAAGGTTGCGCTCTACCAACTGAGCTATTCCCGCAAAACGCTGATATTGTAACTGCAAGAAAATTGCTGTCAAGAAGATAAATCACGCCAAGCTGCTTTTAAATATAAACACATACTCCATAATGTTAAAAATACAGCAAGATAAAGTAAAGTATATCCTGACCATGCAAAACCTTTCCAAGCGCCGGGTTTGTAAAGTAACAATAAAATAATCGCTAACATTTGTAATGTGGTTTTTATTTTCCCTAACAGTGTCACCGCCAATTGTTTACGTTTACCAATTTCTGCCATCCATTCACGCAATGCGGAGACCATAATTTCACGACAAATAATAACGATCGCAGGAACTGCTAAATAAGGTAAAGCGCGATCGCCAACTAATAATATCAACGCTGTTATGACAATTAATTTATCCGCAACCGGATCCAGAAATGTACCGAGTTTAGAAACTTGACCTAAGCTGCGCGCTAAATAACCGTCTAACCAATCCGTCATCGCAGCAAATATGAATATGATCGCTGCCAATACATGACTACCGCGAAAGGGTAAATAAAATAATAAAATAAAAACTGGAATTAAAATAATACGTAGAAAGGTTAATATATTAGGAATACCCATAGGGTGTATACCAGTCGCCAGCAAAATCAAAGGTTTAACGTATTTAGTGTAACTGGTTAGTTTATGCTTTTAAAGCTAAATAAATCTGTTCGGCTAAACGTTTACTAATACCTGGGACCTTAGCCAGATCGGTAGCGCTGGCATTTTGCAAGGCTTGTAATCCGCCAAATTGGCGCAATAATTCACGCCGGCGCTTGGCGCCGATACCCGGAATAGCTTCCAATGCGGAAGTACGTCTTTTTTTTGCCCGTCGTCCGCGATGACCGGTGATAGCAAATCGGTGTGACTCATCGCGTATCGTCAAAATAGCCTGTAACGCTAAGGAATCGGCGGGTAAAGTAAGCGCTAGTGATCGTGAGGAAAGATATAAACTTTCTAAACCTGATCGTCGCCCCGGCCCTTTCGCCACACCGATAAGCAAAATACCACTGATCTGTAGCTCTTCTAAGACATGTTCTGCTTGTGCTAATTGACCTTTACCGCCGTCGATCAATAACACATCGGGTAAATTTTTTTCTTCATTTTTCAAATGCTTGTAACGGCGTAGCAGCGCTTGACGCAGCGCGGCATAATCATCGCCAGGGGTAATATCATTGATATTAAAACGCCGATAATCCATTTTCCGTGGTCCTTCCTGATCAAATACCGCGCACGCAGCGACTGTCGCCTCACCTTGTGTGTGACTGATATCAAAACATTCTAAACGCTGCGGTACATTGTCTAACTGTAATGTCGTTTGCAAACATTCAAGTTGCTTATAAAAAGCCAATTTATCCGAAAGATGTGCGCTTAAGGCATGCTGGGCATTAGCATTAGCCAATGTCAACCAGTGCAATTTTTCACCGGTCGGTTTATTCAGTAGTTTAAGCTTATGTCCTGAACGTTCCACTAAGCTTGCCATTAACCAGGCTTGTTCTGCTATTTTTAACGGTAGAATTATCTGTTCAGGAATGCTATGCGGAATTTCATTTTGACAATAAAATTGACCCATAAAAGCCGATAATACTTCCCCTGCTTTATGCTCAGCGGGAACATCAGGAAAAAAAGCCTTACCTCCTAATAAGCGACCATGACGTACATTCATGACATACACGACATAATGAGTTGCTTGTTGTGCTAAACCGATGATATCCAGATTTCCCTGACCGGTTGTGATCACTTGTTTTTGTTGAATTTCACGCAATGCGGCAATTTGATCACGCAAACGCGCTGCGGTTTCATAATCTAATGTGTGCGCGGCGTTTTCCATTTGTTTAGCAATATCATCAATAACCGTTTGGTTCTTTCCTTGTAAAAATAATACGGTATTATTAACATCATGTTGGTAATTTTCCGGTGTAATCAATCCCACGCAAGGCGCAGTGCAACGTTTGATTTGGTACTGTAAACAAGGTCGGGTTCGATTGCGAAAAAAGCTATCCTGACAGGAACGAATTCTAAATAATTTTTGTAATAAATTTAAGGTTTCTCGAACTGCTAAGATGCTGGGGAACGGCCCAAAATAGCGGTAATCTTTGCTGCGTGCACCCCGATAAAACGCTAAACGCGGGTAACTTTGTTGCTTACTTAAAATAATATACGGATAACTTTTATCATCGCGCAATAAGATATTATAGCGCGGCTTCAATTGTTTAATCAGATTACTTTCGAGTAGTAAGGCTTGATTTTCAGTTTCGGTACTGGTGGTTTCGATGGCAGTGACCTGACGCAGCATCAGCGCGACTCGAGTACTTTGCTGACCCCGAAAATAGCTAGTAACCCGCTTCTTTAAATTTCGTGCTTTTCCTACATATAAAACCTGATGCTCAGCGTTTAAAAATAAATAAACGCCCGCACTTTGACTCATAAAAGCAAGTTGCTGCTTTAAATGCTCATCACTCGCACCCACCAAATCACCCAGTAAAAAAAGATAGTCCTCTCAAGAGAGGTGTTGCATTCTCTTGAGAGGCAATCAGTATATTTTATTTATTTAAGTTATCAAATATTTGTTTTACGGTTTTTAAGGCCGGTAAATTAGGAAATTGGGTCGCTAACGCATCCACTAACACGCCTACGCCTTTAAAACCGGTTTTGGTCGTGGCCTGTTGTTGATTTAATTCTTTGGAAGCATTCACTTGTTGGTTTTGTTGCATTTTGAGTTGATCTTTAATCATTTGCACTTCATGGCGTAATTCTGCACAGCAATCGCCGTCTTGCGCCCAAACAGGGCTGGTAGAAAAAACCAATAAAAAGGATAAAACGACGGGTTTTAATAAAGACATCTGAAAAAAACCTCCCTTTGACATGTAAATGGAATAGCCGAGCATAGGCTTAGCCTTCGCCTCGCCACCTGCTTGGGCCTAACAAAAGTCAGTACTTTATTTCAATACCAAGCTAACGAAGCATAGTCTAAAGCCTAGACTTATGCTAAATATTCCATTTCTAGTTAAAATTTTAGCTAAATTAATGTGCAATTGTGAAATTTTTGACTAGTAAAAATTAATCTTTAATTTTTATTTTTTAGTTTTTTGATTCCTATTTTGTAAGTAAAAAAGCATTATCTTATGGGTAAAAAAATAAATCTTACTCTTTTTTTAATTCTTGTTATTCTGCAAAAAAAACCGTAAGATAAAAACTTACATTTTTAAAAAAAATAGTAAAGGATTTTTATGCCATATTCTTTCCAACAAAAAAATAGTTTAATCATCCCTTTGTCTACATTTATACGTTTTAATAAAAAACTAGCCGGAGAAAGATTAGCTAATTTATTCGGACAATATTTTGATGATCTATTAGCGTGTGAAGAAGAATTACAAGAACATGAAGAATTCTGCGAAAAACTATTGAAAAAACTTCTGTTTTCAAAAACAGTTGCTGAATTTAATCTGGGAAAAATAAGCAAACAGGAATTTATTTCAGAAGCATTAATTTTTTTTAAATTATCCAGCGATAAAGCAGCGGAATTTGAATCTGCTTGGAATTCTTTGCTTGAGTTTAATAAAGAATTAATCGATGTATTCCAAAAGCTTATTAAACTGACCGAACAAGGTAAATCAATTTATTTTATTGGTAATACCAATGAGTTACATGCTCAAAAAGTCCTGGATCTTTTTAAAAATCATTCTTATGAAGCACTCTTACTGCTGGGAAATTTACCTGAGTCAGTTGGGGCTAGGCCACTCGCTATTACTGAAACATCCCAAACCCCGTCCATCGGTAACGTCTATTTCTGCTTATCTTACTTTTATACAAGCTTAGTAGAACAATCTTCAAGTTTTTTGACTAAGTTATTCACTCCTCAATCAGCTTCGGGCTTGATCAAACAATTATTCATTTATTTAACAACACAAAACAAAACTAAAGAAGATATATTATTCATCAATACTTATAAAAATACCCATGCCATCCCAAAAAAATTAGCACAAGAAATTATTTCGAAGGACAATTTTTTTAATGAATTACAAAGCGCTGCCAGTGAGGCTTTAGGATCGCCGCTTGACCCGTTAACCGAATCATTGACAAGGTCGATAGAACACACCCTCTTATCGATGCATCCATAATACTTAAATAAACTACTCTCTCATCAGGAAATCACACTATGCTAGCCAACAAAATCTATCCAACCCCAGATAATCCAGATAACAGCGTTTATATCCTCAATCTTTCCACTATCCATGAACTTGCACCCATTTCTACCGTATTAGATAATTTTGCTAAATTGCATTATGACTATGCGCAAGCTTGGTTACATTTTGAATGGTATAGCAAGCTCTGGGTAAGCTATCATTATCTCAAAATGATTGGTCCAATTAAGGATTACAAACTTGGAAAGATTGATAGCAACGGCTTTATTAAAGTATTGCAAGATATCTTTTATTTTCTTCCGCCTGCAGAAAGTGCAGAATTATTAAAAAACGCATGGAATTCATTGATAGTCTGGAATGCGCAATCAACCCAACGACTTAACTATTTAATAGAAAAAAATCAAGGGGTCAATCTTATTTCAAATACCAATGAACTCAATATCCAAAAAATTAAACAAGATATTGATAACAGCACTGGAAGAACCTGGGATTGGCAAAAACAAACCTCAGGCAAATGTCACTTTCAGGTTTATGAAAATTTCAGATTGATGACTTCTTATGAAAATGGGGTGTTCAAAACCGATGGCTTATTGGAAGAATTGGTAACCCAATTAGTCTCTGAAGGACATAATCCGAAACGTATTAGCTTAGTGAGTCAATATAAAGCCGACTTAGATACAGCCAAAACCTTAGAAATTAATAGCCTAAAGCCTAATGAATTTTTTCCTACTATTTTAGAAGAAAAATCATTGCTGCAAATTCAGCCAAAGATTATGGTTGCAAATAATTTATATGCCAGCAGTCAACAAGGTCATCAAGCACGATCATTTTTTGTCGAACAACCACCAGAAAATAATTCCGAAACAGACCCTTTATTGCTTAAGCCTAAACCTTAGCAAGCTTAAACATGGATGAATTAATAAACCAAATTAACTAACCGGAGGGAAATTATTCCTCCGGTGTTGTATCCGGCGCTTTATCGGCATAGCCCTCTTCTTCTTCTAATAAACCATAACGTAAAGCCAGATGCGTTAATTCAACATCATTATGTACACCGAGCTTTTCATACAATCGATAGCGATAAGTATTCACGGTTTTAGGACTTAAACAAAGCTTTTTGGCAATACCATTTACTTTAGTGCCATGCGTAACCATATACATCACTTGTAATTCGCGTTCAGAAAGCTGTGCAAAAGGTGACTTGGATGCATCAGAAACCTGACGCAAAGCCATTTTTTGGGCAATTTCTAAGGTGATGTAAATTTGACCGGCAACGACTTTACGAATGGCGGTAATCAATTCTTCAGCATTGGTATTTTTAGTAATATAGCCGGCGGCTCCAGCGCGCACCAAGCGATCTGGAAAAGGTCCTTCACTAAACACAGTGACGACTATAATTTTAAGTTTAGGATTGACCCGTATTAAACGACGCGTGGCATCTAACCCACCTATCCCAGGCATTTTTAGATCCATCAACACCACATCGGGTTTGGTTTCCTTCACTAAATTAATGGCCGCTTCACCACTTTCAGCTTCACCGATAACCTTAATATCACGAACATCCTCTAACAAGCGCTTCATACCTAAACGTACTAAGGCATGATCGTCAACGATAACGACGTTAATCATGGAACGCCAACTCCTCTTGTCAATTTCATTTTTTTGGCGGAGGGACAGGGATTCGAACCCTGGAAGGAGTTGCCTCCTTGACGGTTTTCAAGACCGTTGCTTTCAACCGCTCAGCCATCCCTCCTACTTTTAATCAGTAACTTCCGCTTTTCAAAACAAACAAGTTGTTCACCTTCAACTTCATTATTAAAGTGCTAATGGTTATATTAGCATAAACTAAATAGGATGTAGACTATAAAGAAATACGTCAAACACTGAATTCAAATTACGCAATTAACGTCTAAGTGTCTACACTCACATCTAAAGATTCAAATTTAAGTCGCAATGAACGAATCCTGAATTTAATCCGATCGCTGAATTGATTGTAGACGCTTGCGTTTAAAAAATTGCTGTAACTTTTCCGCACAAGACTCAGCTAATATTCCATCAGTAAACTCAAAGCGATGATTATAGCCCTTTAACAGCGACCTATGCGTGGTTATTACACCAAAACGTGAATCATAAGCACCAAATACCAAGCGTTTAATGCGTGCTTGGATCATTGCGCCCACACACATCAAGCAAGGTTCTAAGGTAACATACAATGTTGTCTCTAATAAACGATGATTTTTTAATTGTTGGGCAGCTTGTTGCAATAACAGAATTTCCGCATGCGCGGTAGGGTCACATTGTGTAAGCGTTTGATTATAACTACTAGCGATGATCTGTTGATTCAGCACCAGGACCGCACCTACCGGAACTTCATCTTGTATTTCTGCAAGCTGTGCTGCGAGTAAAGCTTGCTGCATATAGTAGATATCTTGATCAAGCGCTGACATAACTGTAAAGATTTTATTAGATCGCTTACTTAAGCGAGGTATTAGATTTTTGATTTCACCGTTAACACTAGCTTGGGCAATATCCCGCGATTTTAAGCGCGGGATCCAAGTTCAAATAAAGAGAAGCTGATCTCTGCCTTTTAATTAATAGTAAAAAGCAGTCACACTATTTTTTATTACACATCTTACAATGATCACAACCACAATGGCAGCCTTTGTGTGAACGAGGGCAACATAAATACTTTATCAATGCACCTACCGCCAAAATCGGTAGCATAATATCAAAGAATCGTGAAACCATCACAATCGTATCCACCGACTCCGGTTTAGCAAGACTTGCAGCGATAGCCATCAGAACAGCAATAATAATCACGATGGCTGGGAAGAATTTACGACACATATCAAGGTCTCCTTGCAGTTTTAATAAAAGTTGACTCTGTTAGCAACAGCAAAAATCTACTCACCACCATTGAATTTTTAATTTTTTAGCAAGATTGCCGTGAGCATGAAGTAACCGAAGTGTATTCAAGATACCTACGGATTGCAAGTTAAGCAACACAGGCAAAAACTCGAATACAAAACGTATTTTATTTGACCACAACTTTGGCGGCAACTATTAGCATAGCTGGATTTTATTGTCTTTGTCTAAGCGCTTCGAATAAACAGATTCCAGCAGCCACTGAAACGTTTAAACTATTCACCGTACCCAGCATCGGAATAGCAATTAAAGCATCACAGCGCTCCTTGGTTAAACGACGTAAACCTTTACCTTCTGCACCCAATACCAACGCCAATGCGCCAGTCAACGCTGTAGCATAAATAGATTGTGTAGCGCATTGATCGAGGCCATAACACCAAATTCCTGCCTTTTTTAATTTATCCAAAGTACTGGCCAAATTAGTAACAGAAAAAAGTGGAGTCGTTTCAGCAGCGCCGGCGGCTATTTTTCGTACTGTTGCGCTCATACTCGCCGAACGATCCTGAGGAATGATGACAGCATCCACGCCAGCGGCATTAGCAGAGCGTAAACATGCACCTAAATTATGGGGATCCTGGACCTCATCCAATACTAATAAAAAGGGTGGCCTGGTTTCGTCTTGCAAGCGTTGCGTCAACAAGTTGAATAAATCACGCTCGTTAAATTGTTTAGACACCGCTTTTATCTCCGCTAACACACCTTGATGGACACCCGCATTTGCCCAGATATCACATTGCTGCTTCGATACGCTTTGTATTGGAATAGCCTGCGCATCCGCCAACTGTAGAATCGCTTGCATCCTTTTATCATCCCGCCCCTCTTGTCGATAGAGCCGGCAGATTTTTTCTGGATGGGATTTTAATAAGGCATCAATCGCATGAAAACCAAAAATAAATTCTTTTTTAAGTATAGAACTCATGATAAAATTTTACTCTTATAATAAGGTAATATCTAAAGATAAAAGGACTTCATTGTGCCCCACAGTTTAACACTCCAAATAAACCTTGAAAATTTTAATTCTTTTAATTATAAAATTAAATCTAAAGTTTTAAGTTTTTTACTATCGCCCGCCCAAAAACTGATAATGGACTTGCTTGAAAAAATACAACAAGATTTATCGGAATTAAAAAAACAACGTTTTTTCGAATTCACCGCCAGTAATGAACGACATATCTCGCGGGGATCCGCCTATGCAATTACAAAACCCTTGCAGGAAAAATTTAAGCGTGCAGAAGAATTACGTATTGCACTCGAACAAAAACAGATCCCTGTAAAAGATCTATTAGTTGCGCTTGAACAAAACAGAAATAATTTAGCCGATCTGCAAGCAGCACTTAAAGAAAAAAAGATTAATTTGGACAACCTAGAGCTTGTAATTAAACCAAAAGGAATCAATTTAGAAAATTTACTAACAACACTCGAACCAAAAAAAATTGACTTAGAAGATCTACAAACAGCATTTGAAACTAATTATCATATTATTGATAAAAAAACTTTATCTTTTATCCTCTTATGCTTAGTAGAGCCCGTCTGGCTCCCTGGTACATTGCCAGCAATCGTTCTTTCGTTGTTATCCCCCGTAGGTTATTTTTGTTCTAACAATAGTGCTGATAATTTTAGCGAATCGATATTACAAGTACATAAAAAAGCGGATGGCAACTCTATTGAATTTTGTTTTAAGTTAATTATAAAGCCTATTGACGATAGTACTGAAATAGATTCAGGCAATAATACTGAAATAGGTTCGTCGTTATTTCGCTTTTCGATTGATACTACTACACTGCAAGTAAAGTTTTTACCTATCACACTGGGATTTGAATTTCCCAATAACCAAGACGCTAAACAATTTCAACAAAAATTAGCTAAAAATTTTAAAGGTTGGTTATTAAAGCAAAGTGAATTAGATTATATTCCAATTAAGCTGGCTGACTGGCGGGCTACTCAACTCGATTTCTGGGTATTTTCGACTGCAATTGGTCTGTTAATTGGTTTAAGTGCAATGATTAGTTTAATCGCTTTATGCTTAACACCTATTTCTCCGTTGCTGCTCCCCCCTATAGGTTTAGCATTAGGATTAGGCTTTGCGGGCTTTGTAAATAGTTGCATCCAGATAAATATAAAAAAAGAACAAACAAAAACTCAACGACCTATTTATTTATATAATGAACAACCCACGCAGACTACCACTTTATTTAATTACTCTAGGTCAGTTAATTCTTGTATAGCAAACCAGAATTCATTGTCATTGAGTCCATAAAAAACCAACTATTTTCTTTTTTTATATTTTTTATATTTTTTTGTCACTTTTTCTGTGGCAGCTTCGATCAGCTCAAAATCGATCTTACGCTGATCCAGATCGACGCGACCTACTCTAACCTGGATGCTATCGCCTAAACGATAGATTATTCCGGTGCGTTCACCTTGTAAGCAATGACGCTGAGCATCAAATTGATAATAATCATTGTGTAAAGCAGTGACATGCACTAAGCCTTCCACATAAATATTTTTTAACTCCACAAATAAACCAAAACCGGTAACATTAGTAACGATCCCCTCAAAGGTTTCGCCGACACGATCGCGCATGTATTCACATTTCAGCCAATCTAAAACCTCACGGGTTGCTTCATCAGCCCGACGTTCGGTTGTGGAACAATGCTCACCCAAGCGAGCCATTGTAATCTTGTCGTAGAAAAAATTCTTGGGTTTGCGTTTTGCTAATACATGGCGTATCGCACGATGGACGAGTAAATCAGGATAGCGACGAATCGGTGAAGTAAAATGTGCGTACGCATCAAATGCCAAACCAAAATGACCCATATTTTCTGGGCTGTAAATGGCTTGGCTCAAGGATCGCAACATAACTGTTTGGATCAAATGCGCATCCGGTCTGTCAGCCACAACCTTTAATAAATTTGAATAATCCTCGGGAGTGATATTTTTTTTATTCGGAAAACGTAAACCCAATTCCGCTAGAAAGTTTTTTAAATCGGCTAATTTTTCTGCGGCGGGTGCAGCATGAATTCGAAATAACGTTGGAATTTTAGCTTTCAATAAAAAATGGGCCGCCGATACATTGGCCATTAACATACATTCTTCAATAATACGATGCGCCACGGTGCGCACACTCGGAATGATCTGTTTGATTTTTCGATTCGGTCCAAAAATAACTTGGGTTTCAGTCGTCTCAAAATCAATCGCACCCCGCGCTTCACGGGTTTGGCGTAATAATTGATAAAGACTATGCAGATTTTGTAAATGCGGTAATAGGTTTTTATAGGCTGGCGGACATTTATTGCTTGTTAACCAAGCAGCCACTTCATTGTAAATTAAACGCGCCCGAGAATGGATCAACGCCGGATAGAATTGGCTACGTTTTAACTCGCCTTTACTGGAAATGATCATGTCACAAACCATACATAGGCGCTGGACCTTAGGTTTTAAAGAACACAACTCATTGGAAAGTACTTCGGGTAGCATGGGTAATACACTATTCGGAAAATAAACCGAATTACCGCGTGCTTCTGCCTCTTTATCTAACTCACTCTGCGGACTGATATAATGACTGACATCAGCAATTGCTACCACTAAACGCCATTGTCTTTTTTGGCGCTCACAATAAACGGCATCATCAAAATCCTTGGCATCCGCACCATCAATCGTAACAAAAGCTAAGTCTTGTAAATCAACGCGTTGCTCTTGCTCATCACTCGGTAAAACGCCGGCTTGTAAGGCCGCAATTTCCTCCTGTACCGAATCTGGCCAGACATGCGGAAGATTATAATTACGTATCGCCACTTCTATTTCTAAACCCGGCGCCATATGTTCACCGAGTATTTCAGTAATCCGACCTATGGCTTGTTGGCGAAAGCTGGGAAAGCGAATGATTTCAACCACCACAATCTGTCCCGAGCTTGCAGCACTTTCATCGTCCACACCAATTAAGATATCTTGAGTAATTCGGTTATTCGAAGGCACTACAAAAGCAACACCCTTCTCTTTAAAAAAGCGTCCCACTAAAGAAGGTGTATTCCGTTCCAAGACTTCAGCAATTACACCTTCACGTCGGTTACGTCGATCAGTGCCAATGACGCGCGCTAAAACTCTATCGCCATGAAACACTAACTGCATTTGTCGC
>JBDLTN010000041.1:0-12266 GCA_039805785.1 Pseudomonadota bacterium
ATTATTCTTTCATTACTATGTAGCATCTAAGGTTACCCTTTGTGTTTTGATTAAAGTTTCTCGACTTCTCAAAACGGGTAACCTTACTCATTCCTTTGTGTCACATCAAGTCTGAACTATTCCACTTCAATAGCCAATTGTCGGATTTTTTTCGCAAGTGCTGAACCGATTCCTCCAGCGCCAAGCACCCAAATGCCATTATCAAAATTCATAGCTCCTCTCCTACACAAGTATTATAATAGCTTACATGAAGTTAAAGCGTTATATTTTACCTTGCATTATCGGCATAGTGATCAGCTTGTTTATCGCAGGTATCGAGGGCTGGGTCACGGTAACATACTCAAACCAGTGGTATATTGATTTACAGAAGCCTTGGTTTAACCCACCGGCTTATGTTTTTACACCTGTTTGGTCTATACTTTATATTACGGTTGGAATAGCCGGTGGATTAATCTTTTCTGCACGAAAAGCAAACTCCAGGCTACTTGTTTACTTCTTTATACAATTAATCTTTAATTTTTTATGGTCTATTTTGTTTTTTTATTTTCAATCCATTTCCTGGGCCTTGATTGATATCCTATTGCTTTGGCTAACTCTTTTTATAACTCTTTGGATTGCATTTGGTCACTATAAAACTGTTGGTTATTGGTTATTAGCTTATTTTTTTTGGGTGAGCTTTGCTGTGATTCTAAATTTTAGTTTGTGGATTTTAAATTAATGCGTGTGTTGCGTTTCATTCTTGGCGATCAACTATCACATACCATTTCAAGTCTTAAACACTGTGATAAAAAAAACGATATTCTTTTCCTGTGTGAAGTTCACGAAGAGGCCACTTATGTTAAGCACCATCCTAAAAAAATAGCTCTTATCTTTTCAGCTATGCGACATTTTGCAAAAGAGTTATCCAAAAAAGGTTTTATAGTGGATTATGTAAAGCTAGATAATCCCAATAATACTCACTCTTTTCAAAAAGAATTACAACGCGCTATTCAACGACACAAACCCAATAAAGTTCTAGTCACCCATCCTGGCGAATATCGTGTGTTTAAAGCTTTAAAAAATCATTGTACTTTCGTTGAAGATGATCGCTTTCTGTGCTCATTAGAAGCTTTCTCTCAATGGGCGTCTAGCAGAAAGCAACTGCGCATGGAGTATTTCTATAGGGAATTGCGTAAAAAACAGGGTATTTTAGTCAAAGCTGGCAAACCCGTTGGTGGACAATGGAATTATGATCACGCTAATCGTAAAGCTTTAAAATCTGTTATAAAGATTTCTAAACCCCCTTCGTTTAAGCCAGACTTAATCATAAAAGATGTTATCAAACTTATTAAGAAATATTTTAAAAATCATTTTGGCAAACTTGAGCCTTTTAATCTTGCAGTAACTAGAAACCAAGCTCTTAAGGTGCTTAAAAATTTTATTAATAAACGCTTAGCAAATTTTGGCACCTATCAAGATGCTATGCTTGAGGGCCAGCCTTGGCTCTATCACTCACAGCTCAGCTTTTATTTAAATTGTGGTTTATTACTCCCCAAAGAATGTATCGATGCCGCTCTCGCTGCTTACGAGAATAAGCAAGCACCTTTAAATTCAGTTGAAGGGTTTATTCGACAAATTTTGGGGTGGCGTGAATACGTACGCGGTATTTATTGGTTTAAGATGCCAAGCTATAAAAAAACAAATTATTTAAAGGCCAAACAGCCTCTGCCCGAGTTTTTTTGGACAGCAGAAACAAACATGAATTGCCTAAAGCAATGCATTAAGGATACCCAAGAAAACGCCTACGCACATCACATACAACGCCTAATGGTCATTGGAAATTTTGCGCTACTGTGTGGAATTAATCCTATCGCCGTTAATGAATGGTATTTAATTGTGTATGCCGATGCTTATGAGTGGGTCGAGCTACCCAATGTTAATGGCATGATTCTTTTTGCTGACGGGGGTTTACTTGCTAGCAAACCTTATGCCGCCAGTGGTGCTTACATTAACAAAATGTCGAATTACTGTAAAAATTGTCATTATAAGGTTTCCAAAAAAAACGGTGACACGGCCTGCCCATTTAATTATTTATATTGGGCTTTTTTAATTCGCAATAAGCCTAAACTTAAAGATAATCAACGCCTAAAATTAATCTACAAACGTTTGGCATCTATGAATCAAGAAAAATTAAGGCTTTTCCAAACCGATACTAAACTTTTTTTGCAAAAACTGTATAAAACTGATTAATTAATATTAGAATTATAAATAAAAACTTAGTTATTAAATACGGCTCAAAATCAAGACTATAAAGGCGGATTTCTTACTTTAAAACCTACCGCTCCATTTATCGGAAATAACTTTAAGTTATTGACAGGTTCACGTAAAGCCAACCTACCAGGAATAATTGAGCATGTTAGTCGAAATGGGTTGTCTCCCAATACAAAATAAAAATAAACCTACCAACCAGTATCACTCCATATATAGAGCAGTTACTAGTGTTCAAAACCAGATTGGTAAATACCTTGAATATGTTTTTATCTATCCAACAACTTCAAGATGCTGCTGAATGTGTGTCTGGTGCAAAACTGGTACATGAAAATACGTAGAGAAAAAAATAGGGCTTTGAATGATTAGAAAAGTTATTGAAAAAATGAGATTTTCTGGCGCGCCCGGAGAGATTCGAACTCCCGACCACCAAGTTCGTAGCCTGGTACTCTATCCAGCTGAGCTACGGGCGCAATTTTGAACGAGTCGGGCATTTTATCAGTTTTTTTATGTTTCATCCAGCTAGCCTCATTCAAAAATGTTCTAATCATACTGGAACATAACGCTGTAAAAATTCAGATAAATAAATTCATTTTTGAAAAAACTTCATCCGCTACAATGGTTGATAATTTAATTCAACCAATTTAATAACGATTATTGGCGGAGAGAGAGGGATTCGAACCCTCGATGGTTTTTACGCCATACTCCCTTAGCAGGGGAGCGCCTTCAGCCTCTCGGCCACCTCTCCGGCTGAGGTTGGCGAGTATAGCACTACCTTACGCTTTATAAAATAGCAGATTATTCATCACTGTCTTCTAACTCTCCTTCGTCGGAGTGTCCTTCTTGTTTTTGTTTTTCTTGTTGAATACGTTGATAAATTTCTTCTCGATGAACAGAAACTTCTTTAGGCGCGTTAATACCTAACCTTACTTGATGGCCCTTAATGCCCAGTACGGTTACTGTCACATCATCACCAATAATAAGTGTTTCTGCAATACGCCGTGTCAAAATAAGCATCTTTATGATTCTCCTTTAGTTGGCTCATTAATCGACCATATGCAACACCTAAACCAATTTCTATCTATAAACATAATGAAGATAGAAAAATTTACATACAGACATTTTGCGAAATTAGTCTACTAACAAAACCTTAAGGAAAACTTAATACTATTTAAAAATACGTAAAATCCTGTAAAAATAAGCTAGCAAAGCTAATTATTTCTCACCTAAGCCAAAAACATGATGCAAAATCTGAACCCCTCGCACTATCTGAGCATCACTAACCATAAGAGAAACCCTTAATGCCGAGGACAAAGTTAAAATGACATTGATACTGGCTGATTCCAGTACTTGAAATAAGGTATGAATGATACCTGGATGAGAATGCAAGCCGGTCCCAACCACAGAAAGCTTCGCCAATTTATTATCACCAACGATGGATAGAGCGAATTTTTCCTTTACTAAGGTTTGGAGTAATTGTTTTGCTTGATGGTAATCCGCTCTTGCTAGTGTAAATGTTATATCCATTTGTTTTGGAGAGACTTGTTGTTGAGTTAGCATATCAATTTCAATACGCGCATCATTCAGCAGAGAAAAAAAGTGCGACATCGCTTCTTTTTCAGCCCTTAACCCATGAATAGTTAATTTTGCTTCATGATGGCTGGCAGTCACTCCAGTAATCTTAGCCCCCTCTACTGAGGATTCTTCTTTATCGACCTGGATTAATGTTCCTTTACCATCCGAAGAGCTTGATAAAACGCGTAATGGAATACGATATTTATTGGCCAGTTCAACCGCTCGATGTTGTATCACTTTCGCCCCAGCTCGAGCATACTCAGTCATTTCAATGAAACCAATTTTATCTAAACGCTTCGCTTGTGGAACAAGATGAGGATCAGCCGTGTAGATACCATCCACATCTGTATAAATTTGACATTCATCGGCTTTTAAAACCCCAGCCAAAGCTGCCGCGGTTGTATCAGAACCACCCCGCCCTAAAGTAGTCATATCACCAGAATCTGAAATTCCTTGAAAACCCGCAACAATAGGCACTCTGCCCAAACCAATATCCTTTCGTAATACTTCTTGTTTAATACTTAAAATACGTGCTTTTTTATGATGGTTATCGGTATAAATTGGAACATGAAAACTATTGTAAGATCGTGCTGGGCAACCTTTTGCAAGTAAAGCCATTGCTAATAAAGCAGTAGCTGCTTGCTCCCCGGTAGCTAATAATAAATCATATTCCCTCGAATCAGGCTCTTCGTGCAATATTTTAGCTAAAGAAATCAAGCGATTGGTTTCACCTTCCATCGCAGAAACAACGACTACCAATTGATGTCCTTGCGCGCGAGTTTCAATAATTTTATTTGCAACTTGTTGAATTTTATCGATACTTCCAACTGAGCTGCCGCCAAATTTTTGTACAATTAAAGCCATTGTAATATTCTATTAATTAATTATTCAATTCTAAGCATAGTTGCCATTTAAGCGGGCCTCAACCCAATGTTTTACATTTTTTAAAGCCGTATCTAAGGCTTCAGGCTTATCTCCACCTGCTTGAGCAAAATCTGAACGCCCACCACCATTTCCTCCTATCGTAATTGCTATATTATTGGCCAATTCACCCGCCTTTATTTTCTCTGTCAACTCTTTACTAACTCCAACCACTAATTGAACACGCTGCTGCTCAACACTCGCCAAAACAATGACGGCGGGTTTCAATTTATCTTTAAGTTGATCGAGTAAATGCCGTAATCCTGCTATATCTACCCCATTAATTTCGCTTATTAATAGTTTAATTCCTTTTATTTCAATGGCTTGGGAAATAAGCTCTTCTCCCATCATAGCCACGATAGATTGCTGTAAAGCGATAATCTGCTTTTGCAAAGCCTGTTTAGCTTCTATATCCATACGTGCTTTTTCTAATAAATTACTTTTGGAGCTTTTAAAGAGCTTAGCAAGTTGGTGAATCTGTTCCTCTAAGGCGGCAACCCAGTCTAAAGCATATTGCCCCGTCACAGCTTGAATTCGGCGTATCCCTGCTGAAATTCCTAATTCTTCTACAATTTTAAATAAGCCAATATCGCCGGTGCGCGATACGTGCGTACCACCACATAATTCCTTTGAAAAAAAACCCATTGTCAATACGCGTACCTTCTCAGAATATTTCTCACCAAACATCGCTAGTGCACCTGCATTTTTTGCATCTTCAGTCGACATCACTTCGGTAATCACCAATAAATTTGCTCGAATTTGTTGGTTAACACGATTTTCTATGAGCTTTAGTTGTTCATTATCTAAAGGATAGGTATGTGCAAAATCAAAACGTAATCGTTCTGCCTCTACTAAGGAACCTTTCTGCATCACATGCTCTCCTAAAACTTCTCGTAATGCAGCATGCAATAGATGAGTTGCAGAATGATTTAAGGTAATTGCGCGTCGTTTTTCAATATCGACTTCTGCTTTCAATTTATCCCCTTTTTTTAAATGCCCTTTAATTAACTTTCCTTTGTGAAGAATTATTGTTCCTTCTTTGATGGTTTCAGTCACTAAGAAACAGCTTGTTGCATTAACTAAATAACCGGTATCACCCGTTTGCCCGCCGCTTTCTGGATAAAAAGGAGTTTTAGTTAAGATAACAAAACCTTCTTCATTTTCAGATAATTCTTGTATCGATTGCTTATCATCAAATAAATCCAAAATAGGAACAGCTGCTTGTTTTAATATTTTATAACCCACAAATTCGGTAGGATTTTTTTCGTTGATCGAGAAACTTGGCATAGAAACAAAACGACTGGCTAATTTAGACTGACTCTTTTGGCGTTCCATTTCCTTTTCGAAATCAACCATATCTATAGTTAAACCATATTCTCTAGCCACGTCTGCAGTGAGATCAATAGGAAATCCATACGTGTCATAAAGGCGAAAAGCAGCTGCCCCTGGAAATTGCTTTTTTCCTTGCAGCTTATTTAATTCTTGTTCAAACAGCTTAATCCCTTGGCTTAAAGTTCGAGCAAATTGCTGCTCTTCATGGAGCAAGACTTTCTCAATAGATTTTTGTTTTTTCGCTATTTGCGGGTAGGCTTCCAACATTTGTGCCGCTAAAGGTTTAACCAGTTGGTAAAAAAAAGGACGATCTAAACCTATTTTATGGCCATGTCGAATTGCTCTACGAATAATTCGACGTAGTACATAAGAACGCCCTTCATTACCCGGAGTAATTCCATCACTCACTAAGAAAGCACAAGCACGAATATGATCCGCGATGACACGTAGCGAAGTATTGGTAAGATCAGTTATTGCTGCTTGCTTTGCAACTGCTTTTATTAAAGGTTGAAACAAATCGGTATCATAGTTATTGGTGACTCCTTGCATAACAGCGGCTAACCTTTCTAGTCCCATGCCGGTATCCACTGAAGGCTTTGGTAAAGGAGTAAGTTCTCCGGCTGATGAACGTTGAAACTGCATAAAGACTAAGTTCCAGATTTCAACATATCTATCCCCATCCGCGGTAGGCGTTCCTGGCGGGCCACCAGGGATATTGGGTCCATGATCATAAAAGATTTCAGAACACGGACCACAAGGGCCAGTCTCACCCATAGACCAAAAATTATCTTGTTTATCGCAACGTGAAAAACGTTTGGGATCAATTTTAATCTCATTTAGCCAAATCGATGCTGCTTCCTCATCTTCGGCAAATACGGTAAACCATAGCCTTTCTGGACGAAGCTTTAACTCCTCGGTCAAAAACTTCCAACTATACTGGATAGCCTCACGTTTAAAATAATCACCAAAGCTGAAATTCCCCAACATCTCAAAAAAGGTATGATGCCTTGCGGTATAACCAACATTTTCAAGATCATTATGCTTTCCTCCGGCCCGTATGCATCGTTGGATACTCGCAGCTCGTGAATAAGGTCGGGTTTCGAGGCCTAAAAACACATCCTTAAAGGGGACCATGCCAGCATTAGTGAATAATAAACTTGGATCATGGGCTGGAATTAATGAGGCGGAGGGAACAATAGTATGGCCCTGGCTTTTAAAATAGTTCAGAAATAGTTCACGTAGGGCATTGCTATTCATGTCGGAGGCTCTTCAATGCAAAAGCGAAGAGTATTACGGCAAGAGATTTTTCTGTCAATAATTTACTAAAAAATTACCTAGTAAACTACTAGTTATGTACTAATAATTTAAAGAATATACTCAAAATCCACATAATTGCTATACATAAAGACCCATAAAACTTACTCACATTTCACCTGCCTAACTCATTGTATTTTCGTATTAATATTCGAATTTAAGGGGTAGTTTATGGTATAATTTTCAGTTTTTAACTCCTATCACCTATTATCCCTATTATCCTATGTCGATTAAAAATGAGATTTTGGCAGGAAACAACTCTTCTACAACGGAGTGTGAACCTATTGCTTCACATACGAACAGCTCTCTTAAGCCAGAATCAGGTCTTAAAGACAATGCTAGCCAACAGGATGGACTAGGTATGCCCAACTATGACTCTTCCAATATAAAGGTCTTAAAAGGTCTGGATGCTGTCCGGAAACGCCCCGGAATGTATATCGGGGATACTGATGATGGAACAGGCCTACATCATATGGTTTTTGAGGTCGTAGACAATTCCATAGATGAATCCTTAGCCGGCTATTGTTCTCAAATTGATATTACCCTCCACAGTGATGGTTCAGTGACCGTTAAGGATAATGGACGTGGTATTCCCGTCGATATCCATAGTGAAGAAGGACGATCGGCTGCCGAAGTCATCATGACCGTCTTACATGCTGGCGGTAAATTTGATAGCAACTCGTATAAAGTCTCGGGAGGCTTGCATGGTGTAGGTATTTCTGTTGTTAACGCCTTATCAGAGAAATTACAGCTTACTATCCGGCGTAACAATAAGGTCTATGAACAAACCTATTTACTCGGAGAGCCCACTGCACCTCTACAAATTGCTGGAGAAACTCAAGAAAGAGGGACCGAAATTCGCTTTTATCCAAACAAGCTCATTTTTCAACATAATAATGAATTCCATTACGATATTCTGCTAAAACGCTTACGCGAACTATCCTTTTTAAATTCCGGTGTAGCGATTAATCTCATCGATGAAAGAACCAACGAAGAAACACAACTCAAGTATGTAGGGGGAATTAAAGCCTTTGTTGAATATCTTAACCAAAACAAAACTTTAATTCATAAACAGCCTTTTTACTTTACTGCTGAACGCGACGATATTACTGTTGAAGTGGCTTTACAATGGAATGACGGCTTTCAAGAAAACATTTTATGTTTTACCAATAATATTTCTCAGCGTGATGGAGGAACCCATCTCGCTGGTTTTCGGGCGGCTTTAACTCGAACATTAAACACTTACATCGATCGTGAAGCAAATAGTAAAAAACTAAAAATCGCCACCACCGGTGATGACACTCGCGAAGGCCTAACAGCTGTTTTATCGGTAAAGGTTCCTGATCCTAAATTCTCTTCTCAAACCAAAGATAAATTAGTGTCCTCTGAAGTCAAAGGAATTGTCGAAGCCTTAACTTCTGAAAAGCTTGAAGAATTTTTATTAGAAACGCCACAAGATGCACGAGCCATCATGATGAAAATCATCGATGCTGCGCGAGCACGCGAAGCAGCGCGTAAAGCCCGTGAAATGACTCGACGCAAAACTGCACTAGACATAGCTGATTTACCGGGAAAATTAGCCGACTGTCAAGAAACCGATCCGGCTCTTTGTGAATTATTTATTGTTGAAGGGGATTCAGCAGGTGGCTCTGCAAAACAAGGGCGCAATCGACGCTATCAAGCAATTTTACCACTGACAGGAAAAATCCTAAACGTAGAGAAAGCACGTTTTGATAAGATGTTATCCTCAGAAGCAGTAGGCACACTAATTACCGCGCTAGGTTGCGGTATAGGTAAAGAAGAATATAACCCAGATAAGCTACGTTATCATCGCATTATCATCATGACCGATGCAGATGTCGATGGCTCTCATATTCGTACTTTGTTGCTGACATTTTTCTATCGACAAATGCCAGAACTGCTACAACGCGGCACCATCTATATTGCTCAACCTCCTTTATATAAAATTAAAAAAGGTAAACAAGAGCAATACTTAAAAGACGATGCAGCGCTTCAAGCTTATCTCACACAAACCGCACTCCATGATGCAGCTCTTTATCCCCATGCGGAAGGCTTTTCTATTCAAGGTATCGGTTTAGAAAAATTAGTTATGGATTACCGCAAAACACAAACAATGATTCAACATTTGTCACGACGTTACCCAATAGATGCACTGCAAGCTCTACTCGATCTTCCCCCTTTATCTTCTGAAGAATTAGTTGACTCTTCTAAAGTACTGGAATGGACAAAGCTCTGGCAAAACCAACTACAACAAACGACCAATAATGAAGCTATTCGCTATCAAGTCAATGTTTATGAAAACACTGAACGACATGTATTTTTACCAAAAATAACCATTAGTACACATGGTTTAGAAACAACCTATAAGATCTCTTACGAATTCTTTAAAACACTTGAATACCAATGTTTATTTGATATGGCAAAGCAACTCCATAGCCTTATTGGATCAGGCGCTTATATACAGCGTGATACTAAAAAACAAACAGTGAAAAATTTTAAAGAAGTTTATGAATGGTTGTTAGCTGAGGCACGCCGTGGACAAGCTATACAACGTTATAAAGGTTTAGGAGAAATGAATCCTGATCAGCTATGGGAAACAACAATGGATCCGAATACTCGGCGTTTATTACGCGTCACGGTGGAAGATGCCATCGCAACCGATCAAATCTTTACTACCTTAATGGGTGATCAAGTTGAACCACGTCGCGATTTTATTCAGCAAAATGCATTAGAAGTCGATAATTTAGATATATAAAAAACTATATTGGAAATAAAAGTAAAGTTGATTATCTTCCATCTAGGATCCAAAAAAAATGGATAGTTTTAAACCTTGGCAATCTTTAAAAAAAAATTCGATTGTGGATATTATTGCCCCTGCTAGTCGCGTAACTGATAAAACTATCATAGAAAAAATAAAGGCTTTATTCGCAAACTGGCAATTAATACCGAGATTTTCTCCTGATTTATTTGGACCTGATCTGCTTTGTGCAAATAATGATGAGCAACGTTTTCAACAGTTAAAGGACGCTTTATTAAATCCTACTTCAGATGCAATTTGGTGTCTACGCGGTGGTTATGGCTGTACACGCCTGCTACCTGCTCTTTCAAAGTTAGCCACGCCAGAAAAATGTAAATTATTTGTTGGCTTTAGTGATATCACCGCTTTACATTTATTTCTACAACAAAAATGGCATTGGCAAACACTACATGGTCCTACACTTAACCAAGTAACGCACCATGTAATTCCATCAGAAAACATTATTGAGTTAAAAGAAATTATTTTTGGCCAATTACCAGAATTAAACTATTTGTTAAGCATTTATCAAAAGCCAAGTTCATTTGATTTAATCCAAGCTCCCATAACGGGTGGAAGTCTTAGCTTAGTACAAACAAGTTTTGGCACAGATTGGCAAATTGAAACTAAAGATAAAATCTTATTTCTAGAAGATGTTAATGAAGCTGCTTATCGGATTGACAGAATGTTACAACAATTACAACAATCAGGAACATTAAACCATATAAAAGCCCTCTTATTGGGTGACTTCACTTTTGCAGCAAAACCAGAAGAGGAAAAAAAGATTCAAACCGTGCTAGAACGCTTTGCCATGGAACAAAATTTTCCAGTGTTACATTGTCCTGGTATTGGCCATGGACAACAGAATAGATGTTTGCCTCTTGGAATATTTGCAGAATTAGATTTAAATAAAAATAAACTCACAATTAAAATAACAGGTTAATTTCTATGCTTAATCCTTTCAGTAATGCAGGCCTATTCCTGATCCAATCTATTTTTGATCTCTATATTTTTATTTTATTGTTACGAGTTATTTTGCAATGGGTTAATACTGATAGTTTTAACCCATTGTTTGTATTAGTGGCAAAATTAACCAATCCTCCGCTACGCCCAATTTGTCGTATAATCCCAAGTCTACATGGCATCGATTTCGCCGCTATAATATTATTACTGGGCTTAGAAATGCTTAAAATTGCATTTCTTGTTTCAATACAAATCCATGCGGCCCCACATTTGCTCGGATTAGTAGTGCTTGCATTTGCCGAGCTGCTTAACCAATTAATTAATATCTTCTTTTATGCAGTTATCGCTTTAACTATTTTAAGCTGGATCAGTCCTTTAGCACATGGTCCATTCATTGAAATATTGGTACGTATCTGTGAACCTTTAATTAAACCCATCCGCGGCATATTACCGAGTGTCTCGGGGCTAGATTTTTCGCCACTTATTCTGATTGTCTGCTTAAAATTATTAACCATGCTCTTAGTTCAACCCCTCGCACAAATCGGTGCCAGTTTAGCTTTTGGGCATTAAGGCAATTTACTTTGTTATTTTTAGCTTTTTTCATCCGCAACTGTTCTTTTTAATTTCTTAAAAGTTAATTTACCCAGATTAAAATGATGTTCCTATGTCACCAGGGTTAGTTTTAAGTATTTTTTAATCTTATTCCGATACAATTCAGATAGGATTTAAGACCCAAAGGAGAAATTTAATTAATATAAAAAAACATTAGTTATTATGCCTAACCCACCTCCTTTTCCAAATTTAAAAAAAAAAGCTTGCTAAGTTTAGACCTTACACCAAAAAACCGTTCATCAACTTCTTCAATTAGCTCATCAGAGAGCTTTTCGCCATTTACGCCTATATCAACTTGCACCACACCTGATATAAAAGATTTTTTGAGTCCATTTACTATCGAAAACATTGAAAATATAATTAGAACCCGTCTTCATGCTATTTTATCCGTTTAAGAAGTCCAAAAAAATGAGCGATAATGACGTAATTTTCAGCCGAAGAAGTCGTTATTTCATAATCTTTTGATAACCTACGAAAATTATTGAGC
>JBDLTN010000042.1:0-12023 GCA_039805785.1 Pseudomonadota bacterium
TCATCAAACTGAATAAATCTTTCTAATTCACGAATTTTTTTGTCTAGTTGTTTTAATTTTACTAACTTTTCTTGCGCATCTTGTTGGGCTTGTTCATCTTTAGTTGGTAAAGATCTGGAAGGAAAAGTCATATATCCTCTTTTATTATTATTGTTAAGGGCAGAAAAAATCTGCCCTTATTTAGAGTTTTTAAGCAGTCGGTCTGATCTGAGAAATATTGTTGGTTAAAGTATCTAATTGTCCTTGTAGTTGTTCAACAAATTCGATACTTTTAACTCTCCCACCGCCCCAAAGTGTAGCAAAACATCTCAAAGGAGAAAATCCACGGTAACGCGATAAAACGTCAGTCGTTCCCTTATCATTGATATATGTCTTTAGTTCGTAAATATTATGTTTCAATGTGTTAACATCTACTACACTTGATGAGTTATTAAGTAAATCGCAACTATCTAAATTTATTTTCTCTGCTATTTTTGAAATTAATGATAAATGAGTAGATTTTTTTACTCCATTGAAATAGCCTTTTTGAATAGCTGATCCATGCTTGTTTATATTCAATAAGGTTTTGTTTTCCTTAAAAAAAACAGACTGAATTTCTCGGGCTAATTGATCATTTTGATCATTAGTTAATTTTTGAGATTCATTTTCTATTGATCCTTGAGACACTGTTAGAGATTCTATTGATTTCGTCCTATCAGAATTTTCAACTGCTAGTTTAGACAATGAATCTACTCTTCTTAAATTTTCAGTTTCAATCTTTTCTTCAATCAATGAGCTGGACTGACTCCGTGAACTGGGACCCTGCTCTGCATCAAGAAAGTTTTGAGACAATGCAGCTTCTTCTTTGTTTATTTCTGTCAATTTAATTGGATCAGATGGTTCATTTAATTTTTCATTTGATGATAAATCTTCAAAATGATAAGTACTATCAGCTTCTAAAAATTTAAGAAAATCATTGGGAGATTTTTCTTTTATGCTGCCATGTTCTTTTATAAATTCATTTAGTTTTACTTCTAAATAATCTTGAACGGTTTTACATATGTCTTTTTCAACTTTAAAAACAATAAAATATCCATCAGAATTTGTAAATTTTCTATTGTCTTTTAACTCAACAATAGGCGCATGCGCTTTTGATTTAGGTATGTTTATAACTATAAATTTAGATTTTTTTTCGGCATTAAACAATGAATCTTTAGGAGAAATTGAATACATATTAAACCTCTTTTTTATTATTTTTATTTATTAAATGTTTTTTATCTCATTTAATTTGTAACCGCAGACAATTTATCATTATTAAAATAATTTTGTCTAGTAATTTTTTTATTTATTTTAAAAATAAAAAATTAAAAAATTTATTTTAAATATTCAAATTAATTTTGAATATTATGATTAAATCTCTAAATACCCTTATACAAATTAATTTAATTCTTTTCTTTAAAAATCTCTACCTTTCATAGAATTATTCTCGTATAATTTTTTTGAATTGTTGAAGGAGCGTTGAAACCTTAAGGAAAGATATGCTAGAAAATTTTGCCGCGCGTCTGCTTAGTAAGACTTTAATTTATTTAGAGTTAGGAAAATGGCGCGTCACTTGTTTAATGTTAATTACGGTTTGGGTAGGAATGTCTCTGGCTTCCACAAGGCCAATTTCATTGCCATTAAGTTTATTCACTCTATTAGGTATTGGTTTAGTTGCCGTATCTGCAGGGGCATTGAATCATTTATTAGAATTTCGCTTGGACAGCTTAATGAATCGAACTGAGCAACGCCCGCTACCGCAGAAAAAAATCTCAGCTAAACATGTTTTAATGTTTTCACTCCTATCTAGTTTATTTGGCTTAACCTTAATTAGATACTTTAGTAATGCATTAACTTGTTTTTTAAGCTTTATAAGTTTGGTGGTATATGCATTTATTTACACTCTCTATTTAAAGAAGCATACCGTACAAAATATCGTCATCGGCGGTCTAGCCGGTGCAACTCCGCCTTTATTAGGATGGACCGCTGTAACTGGAAGCATAGACCCCGGTGGCTTAACCCTCGTTCTAATTATCTTTATTTGGACACCACCACATTTTTGGTCATTAGCGATCGCAAGACACGCAGACTATCTAAAAACTAGCTTACCTATGTTACCCATTACGCATGGAATCAAATTTACTAAGCAGCAAATCTTTCTATACACGCTGCTTTTAAGTGGTATTAGTCTATTACCTTTCAGCATAGGTATGAGTGGATATTTTTATTTAATAGCCGCTTTACTATTAAATACGGGATTTATAGTTGCAACTGCAAATTTATTGAAGCAAACTAAACCGACAACAGCGATAAAAACCTTTCATTACTCGAATTTTTATTTACTTATGCTGTTTGCCTGTTTGTTCATGGACCATTCTTTAATGAGGAATATTTAATGACCTGCCCTGTCTCTAATAAACGATTCTTAACCTTCATTATTTTTGCCATAGTCGCTTTGGTTTTGGGTTTAGGCGTCAATCGGTGCCATTCTACAAAGAATCAAATAACGCCACCCCTTGCCGGGACAAGTATCGATCAACCTCAACCCATACCTGAGTTTCATTTAATGAATGGTTTAGGCAAACCCTTTACCAATCATGATTTAAAAGGTCATTTCAGCTTATTATTTTTTGGCTTTACCCATTGTCAAAGCATTTGCCCATTGACCATGGCTATGTTGACTCAACTTTACGCTGACTTAAAAACTGAAAAGCTTCCTTTACCACAAGTAATCTTTATTACACTCGATCCAAAACGAGATACAGCAAAAGTAGTAAATGCTTATGTTAAAGCGTTTAATCCTAATTTTATTGGCGTAACGGGACCCTTAGCTGGAATCCAACAATTGAGCAAACAAATGGGTGTCGTTTATATCCAAGCCCAACAAAGTAAAGCTTCAGAAAATAACTATCAGATTGACCATAGCGGGACTTTATATCTAGTCAATCCTGAAGGTAAATTAGCCGCGATTTTCTCCCCTCCGCATGATGAAGCGAGTATCAAGCAAGATTATAAAAACTTAGTAAAAAAATGACTGGTTATTTAGAAAATCGTAAATTTACATTTAAATAAAGAAGCCCAACGAAATTGGCTACTTAAGCAAATACTAGCGAGTAGCCATACCCATCCCTAGCGCTTAGTGAATAACTAGAAAGTTTACGTGAATACAGGTAAATTAACCCTCTGATATTCAACATAATAGCTAAACCTCCAATTAAAAAAACGCCATGAATAAACAACGGGTTATAGTAGGCCTCTCGGGAGGCGTAGATTCCTCAGTGACTGCTTTATTGCTTAAAGAGCAAGGTTATCATGTCGAAGGGCTGTTTATGAAAAACTGGGAAGAAGACGACACTGAAAATTATTGCTCTGCCAGCACTGATATCGCTGATGCACAAGCCGTCTGCGATAAACTAAAGATCCCATTGCATACGATTAATTTTGCAGCTGAATATTGGAATCAGGTATTTACTCATTTTTTAGCAGAATATCAATTAGGCCGTACGCCCAATCCCGATATTTTATGCAATAGAGAAATTAAATTTAAAACCTTTCTTGACTATGCCTTGCAGTGCGGCGCTGATTTTATTGCCACTGGTCATTACGCAGGAAAAGCTTATAAAAACAATAGCTACCAATTACTCAAATGTGCTGATAAAAATAAGGATCAAACCTATTTTTTATATACTTTAGGTCAAAAACCACTAGCTAAAACCTTATTCCCGCTAGCCAATCTTACCAAACCAGAAGTGCGACAAATCGCTGATCAAGCAGGATTTAAAAATGCAACCAAAAAAGACAGTACCGGAATCTGTTTTATAGGGGAGCGTAAATTTAAACATTTTTTACAAACCTACCTCCCCGCACAACCCGGCAACATTGAAACCTTAAGCGGCGAAATTCTTGGAAAGCATGATGGTCTAATGTATTACACACTGGGTCAACGACAAGGGTTGGGTATTGGTGGTCAAAAAGCTAAAAATGGATCGCCTTGGTATGTTGTCGATAAACAACTCGCGCGAAATAGCTTAATTGTGGTGCAAGGTCATAATCACCCTAAACTGTTTGCTCCCGCACTGGTCTGCACACAATTATATTGGATCGACGATTGCCCGCCCACTAGCGCATTATATTGCACTGCAAAAACCCGTTACCGACAATTAGAAACAGCTTGCTTAATCAAACCGTTAAGCAGCGATAAATACCAAGTAGAATTTGAAATTCCTCAACGAGCGATTACACCCGGTCAATCCGTCGTTTTTTATCAAGATCAAGCCTGTTTAGGAGGCGGAATCATTGATGCTACACTCTAATCCTACTGACACCCGTTTAATCATTGGCCTAGGCGAAACTGGACTTTCTTGTGCGCGCTATTTCACCCGATTAAATTTGCCATTTACGCTCCTAGACAGTCGCTTAAACCCACCTAAATTATCAGAGTTTCAAAAAGAATTTCCACACGTTGTTTGCCATTTAGGTGCTTTTGATCCGAAACATTTTCAAAATTGCAAAGAATTAATTGTTAGTCCTGGCGTAGATCTCAGTGAAAAAACCATCCACACAATAATTCAACAATACAAACTTAAACCTTTAGGCGATATCGAATTATTTGCCCAGCAAGCTCTTGCACCGATCATCGCGATTACCGGTAGCAATGCCAAAGGTACAGTAACGAGCTTAGTAGGTAAAATGATTGAACAAGCAAAGTTCAAGGTTGTCGTAGGCGGTAATATCGGCAAACCAGTTTTAGATTTGCTTGATGAACCTGTACCTGATTTTTACGTACTCGAAATTTCAAGCTTTCAATTAGACACAACTTATAGTTTACGTCCTAAGTTAGCCAGCATACTTAACATTAGCCCCGATCATTTAGATCGACATAAAACCTTAGCGGCTTATATACAAGCCAAGCAACGAATTTATCAACATTGTGAAATTGCTTTATGGAATCGAGAGGATCCCAATACTTATCCTAACTATAAACCCAAAAAAATAATCAGTTTTGGTTTAGAGTCACAAACATCTGATCCAGAAGCGTTTGGTTTACAAGTTATTAATCAAACAACTTATCTTGCAGAAGGTAATAAAATTTTATTGTCTGTTGAAAAAATACCAATTAAGGGAAGACATAATTGGGCCAATGCTTTAGCCGCGTTAACCATCGGGCGCGCAATCGGATTGGATAAATCGGCAATGTTAACTGCTTTATGCCAATTTAAGGGTTTACCGCATCGTTGCCAATGGGTTAAAGAGCATGCGGGTGTCACTTGGTATAATGATTCAAAAGCAACAAATGTAGGTGCAACACTTGCCGCACTAAATGGATTAGGTCCCGCCATCTCAGGTAAAATTATTTTAATTGCGGGCGGCTTAGCCAAAGGCGCCGACTTTTCCTTGTTAAATGATCCTATAAAGCGCTATGTTAAAAAAATGATTTTAATTGGACGAGATGCCAGCTTATTAAAAACAGCATTAGCAAATAGTACGATCATCGCTATGTCTGCTGATTTGGCGCAAGCAGTTACATTAGCCCAGCATACTGCCACACAAGGAGATATTGTCCTACTATCCCCCGCGTGTGCCAGTATGGATATGTTCAAAAATTATGAAGAACGCGGTGATGTTTTTAGTGATTTAGCGCGAGGAATTCATTAATGTCAAAAACCAGTAATTCGGATGTTACATCCATCGTTTTGTACGATCGTTGGTTACTCATCATCATTGCTACTTTATTGGCATTCGGTCTGTTGATGGTTGCTTCAACTTCCATTGTGATTTCTGAACATCAATATGGTCAATCTTTCCATTTTTTTTTTCATCAATTGTTTTACTTAATTTTGGGCATTGCAACTGGAATTATTGTAGTACAAATAAAAACCTCTTACTGGCAACAAATTAGTCTTGCATTATTAATATTGACCGTCGGTTTACTTTTCTTAGTTTTATTACCTGGTATTGGCAGACAAGTGAATGGCAGTATGCGTTGGTTAGGTTTTGGTCCTTTTGGACTGCAAGTCTCTGAATTCGTCAAACTAACCCTAATTGTTTATTTAGCTGGTTACTTAGTACGCCAAGAAAAACAGGTACAAACTCAAATTCGTGGTTTTCTTAAACCGTTAATGGTTCTTGCTGTCATTACTTTTTTACTATTACGAGAACCTGATTTTGGAGCGGCCACAGTCATTTTAGTAACTAGCCTAGGGATGTTATTCTTGGCTGGCGTACGAATTTGGCAATTTATTGTGCTATTAACCAGTGTAGCAATTATTTTAGGTATTTTAGCAGTAAGCTCCCCGTACCGCTTAGCTCGTCTAACCACCTTTCTTAACCCCTGGGCTAATCAATTTGATTCAGGTTATCAATTAACGCAGTCATTAATTGCCTTTGGTCGTGGGGGGTGGCTTGGTGTCGGACTTGGCGAAAGCATTCAAAAATTATTTTATCTCCCTGAAGCCCACACCGATTTTTTATTTGCAGTGCTCACCGAAGAACTTGGGTTAATTGGTGGATTGTTTTTGATCCTATTATTTTCATTATTAGTTTGGCGAGCATTCTATATAGGCTATCGGTGTTTTGATATTGGCCAACGCTTCTCAGCTTATCTTGCTTATGGTATTGGCCTAAATATTGCGCTACAAGTCATGATTAATATTGGTGTCAATACGGGTGTATTACCCACTAAAGGCTTAACACTCCCGTTGATGAGCTATGGTGGCAGCAGTTTACTCATGACCTGCATTATGCTGGCTTTATTGTTGCGTATTGATTATGAATATCGATTAACCCAATTTGGATTTAAAAATCGATAAATAGCCCGTTTTTTTTAAACTAAGCATCTTATTCAAAAACTGCTATATAAAAGGATAGATCTTTCATAGAATTCGAATACTTTGCCGTTTTACAGTGCAATGAGTAAACGCAAAAGGTTGAAGAATCTAATCAACTAGTGCAACAATACGCCTCCTTATTCAATATAATATAGGTTCTTAAATCATGAAAATCCCTTTTGTAGACCATCAAATGGGACGTATACGACATCTCCATTTTGTCGGAATAGGTGGGGCTGGCATGGGGGGAATTGCTGAAATTTTGTTGAATGAAGGCTACACTATTTCCGGTTCCGATCTTCAAGAAAATGCCATGACTCAACACCTACGTAATTTAGGTACTAAGATCCAGCTTGGTCATCATGAAAAGAATATACTTAACGCGGATGTCATTGTTTATTCAAGCGCAGTATCTCCTGATAATGTAGAACTTGTAGCCGCTCGTCATGCACTTATACCCGTCGTTCCTAGAGCCTTGATGCTCGCTGAATTAATGCGTTTTCGTTATAGTATTGCCGTCGCAGGAACACATGGAAAAACCACCACAACAAGTTTAGTAGCCAGTTTATTAGGCGAAGGCGGATTGGATCCAACGTTTATTATTGGTGGCAAATTGAATAGCACCAGCACTCATGCGCGTTTAGGCGCTGGTCGTTATTTAGTCGCCGAAGCCGATGAAAGTGATGCTTCTTTTTTGTATTTAAAACCCATGATTGCCATTGTGACTAACATCGATTTGGATCATATGGGAACTTATAATGGAAATTTTCAGCAACTAAAAAAAAGCTTCCTAGAATTTTTATGGCATTTACCTTTTTATGGTTTAGCCATTATGTGCTGCGATGATCCACTGGTTCGATCCATCTTGCCTGATATTATGCGTCCAATTATCACCTATGGATTTAGTGAGGATGCAGATATTCGTATCACTTCTTTTCAACAAAAAGGCATTAAAAATTATTTTACTGTCACTCGACCCAAAAAAAAATCACTTGATATCACCTTGAATCTTCCTGGTGAACATAATGCTTTAAATTCTTTAGCTGCCATCGCCGTTGCCTCTGAACTTGGGATTAAAGACCATACCATACTGGGCGCTTTATCACATTTCAGTGGTGTCGATCGCCGTTTTCAAATATTAGGAAAACTAAAATGTAAGCAAGGACATGCTTTATTAATCGATGATTATGGACATCACCCACGTGAGATTGCTGCTACTTTAAAAGCCATTCGTGGCGCGTGGCCCGATCGACGTTTAGTCATGACTTACCAACCTCATCGTTACACACGAACTCGGGATTTATTCGCAGATTTTGTAGAAATTTTGTCTGAAGTTGATCATTTGCTGTTGCTAAATGTGTATTCAGCTGGAGAAACACCTATACCTGGAGCAGATAGTGCGGCTTTATTAAAATCTATACGCTTAAATAATCAATCAAGCGCCCTTCATATTGAAGATAAAGAAAATCTGACTCAAACTCTAGATGAGGTTATTCGAGACGGCGATGTTTTACTACTACAAGGTGCTGGAGATATTGGCAGTATTGCCCAAAAACTAGCCTTAACCATTGTGAATGAATAATTTATGGGAAATTTACGCGGTCAACTTATAGAAAACGCAGAAATGACTGAGTATTCATCATGGCAAGTCGGCGGTATCGCTGATCGTCTTTATAAACCTGCCGATATGAATGATCTCATTCAGTTTATTCAACAATTACCTAAACAAGAGCCATTAATTTTTTTAGGTTTAGGCAGTAATACGCTCATTCGCGATGGCGGTATCAGAGGTACTGTAGTCATTACCCAAGGGGCACTCAACAAATTAAAAAGTATTGACGCTGTGACACTTTACGCAGAAGCCGGTGTCGCATCACCTGCTTTCGCTCGATTTTCAGCAAGAAAAAATTTAATTGGTGCTGAATTTTTAGCCGGTATCCCCGGAACCATTGGCGGAGCTTTGGTTATGAATGCTGGATGCGATGGCTCCGAGACATGGAACATTCTAAAATCAGTACTCGTTATAAATCGCCAAGGAGAAAAAAAGATTCGTTATCCGAGTGAATATAAAGTTGCTTACCGAAGTGTTAGTGTATTCCCCGATGAATTTTATCTCGCTGCAGAATTTCAATTAAAACCCGGCAGCAAAGAAAAATCCTTAAGCAAAATTCGTGATTTACTTAAATATCGTGCAGACACTCAACCTACCAATGAGCCGAATTGCGGTTCGGTGTTTCGCAATCCTCCAGGTGATTATGCAGCACGTTTGATCGAAGCCTGTGGACTAAAAGGTTTAACCATAGGCAATGCGACCATATCAAACAAACACGCCAATTTTATTATTAATAACGGTCATGCCAGTGCAACTGACATAGAAGCGTTAATTGAAAAAATTGCTGACTGCGTTTTTCATAAATTTCATATTCGCTTGATACCTGAAGTACGTATTATCGGCCAAGCTTAAGCATACATCCTCCGTGGAAAAGCCTTTCCTCTCGCCTTATTTCTCACTTTGTTAGTAGGAATTTTAACAATTCCTGCATTACTTATAGCATCGTTATTGCCATCAGAAATAGTTTTGCTATCTGCCGCAAATTTGCGTATTGATTGAAGTATCTATAGAAAAATCTATTCATGCTAAACAATAAAGTATGGAAAAATTTTCTAGAAAGTTGAATGTGTATTATGAAGAAATTGAAAATGAATTAGCTCACACAACTGAGGAAAAAAAAGTGAGCATTGCATAATAGAAGGATTTAAAAAGACTCAATACGATACTCTATTTAGCCTTTCGTCTACACCCAAAAGCCAGCAAAATAATACAGTTAATAGTTTTTCTCTTGCCTTGAAATAGAAAATACTCTCTGAAAAAACGTTATTTTGAATTTAAAAATCTTGTAATTGTTTATTCATTAAGTGCAAAAGATTCTTCTATAGCTAGATCTTTAACTAAGCAATACTGTGATAAATAGAGCATTAATAGACTAAAAGGAAGAATCACTAACATTCCAAATGGAAATTTTAACCAAGCTATTCCACCAAAAGGACCTAAATAAGAAAATAATAATAAAAGTGTTAGATAAGAAAAAAACCAAACTAAACTCAAATTATTAACCCAAAAACGCCGCTTTTGATAACACAGATAAATAACAAAACCTACCCAAATAGCGAGATAAAGTTTCCATATCACCGAAAATCCGCACCAATAAAGCATTAAATTAGCAACGTAGAATGCAACATGGCAAATAATTAAACTTGCTGATAACCTGAAAGGCCGGTGTTGCTCAGGTTGCATTTTACGTAATGCCAGTAAGCAAATAGGCCCTATACCATAGGAAAGTATGCTGGCTGAAGATAAAAAAGCCACCATTTTTTGCCATCCTGGAAATGGTAAAAAAGCACAAATTCCCACAAAAAAATTAACATAAAGCGTAACGTACGGTATTTGGTGGCGATTTAGTTTTAAAAAGAATGGTGGTAAATGTTTATTTAACGCCATACCATAAAGGATTCGTGATGTAGCAGCCGTATAAACTAAAGTTGTCCCTAATGGTGAAAAAGCTGCATCAAATAATAATAATAGAGCAACCACACTCAAACCTAATAATAAACTTAAACCCACCAAGGGCCCACTATCACCGGGAAAACTCAGATGTTGCCAACCCTGTTGCAAATAAGTTTTTGGAACTGCCATTAAAAAACTTAACTGCAACATAAAATAAAGAATAAATCCCACTAACACTGCACCTAAAATAGCAATGGGAATACTTTTTTGCGGATTTTTAACCTCTCCTGCTAACATCAAACCGTTTTGAAAACCAGTAAAAGCAAAGGCTATTCCACCAGCAGATAATGCTGAAAATATCTGTATCCAATTAGACTTATTCGTTAAATCTAGCATGATATTTTGCAATGAAGAGGAAGCATGTATTAAAGCAACAATAGCAATCGAGGGTAAAAGAAATTTTACAATGCTCGCATATTTATTACACTCCGCCAGGAATTTAATGCCATAACTATTTAATATTACAATAAAAAACATGATCAATACCGCAGCCAGATAGCCTGCGTGTGATAACTTGAAATAAGTTGCTTCTTTAATTAACAAAAAAGGGAAGAAGTGACTGCTATATTGCAAAATAGCTTGGATTTCTATGGGTGTCATGACAACATAGGCAAGCCAGGTAATCCAAGAAAATAAAAAACCTACTTCTCTACCGTGTGTGTAAGTCGGATAATTAGACAACCCACCAGAAATTGGCAACATAGTCCCCAATTCACATAACGGCAGGGCTATGAATAACATAAAAAGTGCTGCAATGATCCAGCTGATCAAGGCATTCGGTCCCGCCATTTGTGCGCCGATAAATGGCGTAAATAGCCAGGCCGAACCTATCATACCGCCCGCAGCAGCAATTAAGATATTAGTAGTGGAGATATCACGCTTTAACAATTTTCAAACCCTTTTCTAAGCTTTAAGCTTCGCAAATGGCGAAACCTAAATCAAGAGTTTAGCAATTTTTAAAAAATTCGTAATGTGGGCTTTTTAAATAGAAAAATAGTTTATATAATAATCGAATTAAAATGATGTAATTTTGTACAGATTATTTATTTGCCAAACGTAGTAAATGTATATGTTATATTTTCTTTAATATTTTCTGGTAACTCCGCTGAAGATATTGGTATATAAGATTCCTTTCCATTTAAAAGGATGATATCTATAGTTCGTTGATGTTCTTTATTTCCAACATGTTCAATAATTATCTCTGCTTGAGTTATTTCTGCTGGAATTTTCCCTGCTTGGAAAAGCGCTGTCCGCGCATAAGCTGCAGGAATTCCGTTATTTTCAACGTTATCATAGCAAGGGCGATTTAATTTTAAGCTTTCAATCGTAGCCTTTTTTTCTTCTTTTAATTTTTTTCTTTCAGCTTCTTTAGCTTCTTCTTGTTCGGCTGCTTTTATTGCTTCCGTTATTTTGGTTATTTCAAATTCTTCTTTTTTTCGTTCGAAATAGGGTTGTTGTTTAGGGATAACATGTTTAAACATAACTCAGAACCTGTCTTTATGGTTTAAATAAATAGGAAAATAGGTTATAAAGATGCACGTGGAAATTAGTGGTAAAAAGAAAAATGGCTTATCCAAGTGACATAACAAACAAGCAATGGGAACATATTAAAA
>JBDLTN010000043.1:0-11786 GCA_039805785.1 Pseudomonadota bacterium
AATTTTAATCGATTTAAAAAAGGTAATTGAAAGCCTAGTTGTAAAAATCCTGCTAGCAACACACCCCAGGCCTGAGCTTCAACAGGTATTTTAAAAAATCTCGTCACTCCAAACGCAGTCATGATTAATGAAATATTCAATAATGCGGGCGTAAAAGCAGGCACCCAAAATAGTCCATAGCAATTTAAAGTCGCACCGACCAATGCTGTTAGAGAAATCAGCATTAAGTAAGGAAAAGTAATCCTTAACATTTCTACCGCTAATTGAAAACGATAAGGGTCTAAGCCTGGAGCAAATAAACTAACTAAACCTTTACTTCCTAAAACACCAAGAATACAAATGCCCAATAAAATTAATCCTAATGTACCTGCTATATGCGCAACAAACTGTTGAACCTGTTCTTCTGAGCGGGTTTGTTTATATTCGGACAAAGTAGGGATAAAGGCCGTAGAAAAAGATCCTTCAGCAAATAATCCCCGCATGAAATTAGGAATTTTAAAAGCGATATAAAAAGCATCAACAGCAGCCGTGGCACCAAAAATTCTAGCTGCAACCATATCACGAACAAATCCTAAAATTCGCGAAACCAACGTCATGGAAGCAACAACGGAGGTTGATTTAAAAAGTACCTTACTCATTGATTCTCTAACCACATTTCCACAATTAATTGAGCCGCAATACTATCAATAGATTTCTTTTTTAATGCTTTATATCCGCCAACAGCAAAAAGCCGAGAACGTGCCTCAACTGTAGTTAATCTTTCATCAACTGGAAATACTGGCAGTTGAAAACGTTCCTTTAATTCAAGTAAAAAATCTCGTGCTTTGTAGGTTATTGATTGCTCTGATCCATCCATATTTAATGGGATACCTACCACTAATGCGTCAGGTGACCAAATCTCCAATAATTGTTCAATTTCTCTCCAAGGAAACTCTCCATTTTTAACAATTAAACTGGTTAAAGGCTGAGCTAAGGAAGGCGACGTTTGACCGACTGCCACACCAATATATTTAGAACCAAAATCAAATCCTATAACAGTTTTAATCTCAGGCATGGCCACCCATATAAGCTAGTTTAGTAACATCCACACCTAAACAATTCATAGCTTTTAACCATCGTTGCTCAAAAGGAATATCAAATAATATATTAGGACTTGCAGGTAAAGTTAGCCAAAAATTATTAATAATTTCTTGTTCCATTTGACCAGCAATCCAATTTGCATAACCTAATGAGAAAATAAACTTATTAGGCCCCTGATGTTTAGCAATTGCCAACAAAATATCCTTAGATGTAGTGACAGAAATTTCACTACTCATTTTAAGGCTAGATTGCCATTCGCCTTCAGGGGCATGTATTACAAAACCACGCTCAGGATGAACCGGTCCTCCACATAGAATTGGAAAATCCCCTCCGGCTACATTTTTATTTGCTTCCTTATTATTCGTGATGTCTTGTAATATTTCGGAAAGGTTAACCCGCAAGGAATGTAAAGGCTGATTAATTACAATACCCACCGCTCCTTTTTCGGTATGTTCGCAAATATACACTACAGAACGGTTGAAATAAGCATCCGTTAAAATAGGCATAGCCACTAAAAAATAATTTGTAAAATAATTTGTCATCTTTACCATTAAACTCTATTCGACTAAAATCTGCTCGTTAATCATAGCATTTGCGTCGACATCTAACCTAGTCTTGGAGTTTGAGTTACGTTTTCCTATGTCCGTAGGCCATGAAAAATATCTGTCCAACATGATACGATACTAATCGTTACCGGGTTAAGCAAAAATTGCAATTAAGAATGAGGAAGTTATGAGCATTAATTTTCGTGTAGGCTATGGTTACGATGTGCATGCTTTTGAAATAGGGGATCATATCATCTTGGGGGGGGTCAAAATTCCCCATTGCATGAGACTTAAAGCACATTCAGATGGTGATGTTGCCATTCACGCCTTAGTAGACGCACTTTTAGGAGCCTGTGCTTTGGGCGATATCGGCCTGCACTTCCCTGATACTGATGAACGTTGGAAAAATCAAGATAGTAGGCTGTTCTTACAAGCAACAGTTACAATGTTAGAAGAGAAAAATTGGTCTATTAATAATGTAGATATCACTATCATTGCAGAAGCCCCTAAGATTAAGGATCACTCTGGTAAAATGAAGTTAAATTTAGCGCAAGATATGAAAATAGATTTAAATCAGATCAATGTAAAAGCAACTACTACGGAAAAATTAGGTTTTATTGGACGGCAAGAAGGAATTGCAGCAACTGCAATCGTTCTCCTTCAAACCAAATAATTTTTTAATGGTACCGAGAGTGGGACTCGAACCCACACAATGTCACCATCACCGGATTTTGAGTCCGGCGCGTCTACCAATTCCGCCATCCCGGCAACAGCCGCCCAAGTATAACAAAGTATTCTTTAGGATCAACTTTATCATTAGTCTAAATAGTTTATTGACTTGCAATCAAAATCTCAATCACTTATCGTTTTCTATCAAGACTTTAAAATGGCATTTATAGTGTGTCTAATAACGTTAACTTGATCTTTTAAAAAAAGCTATCAACAATAAGGTCATAAGGAATATGATCTAAGAGGTAAATAATGTACAATAATGATGCAATAATGTCACAAGAAGTGCCACATTCTTTAACTACTAAGAAACAATTATTCCTTGCTTCCGTTATCTGTATACTTGCTGCCATGTTCTATATGTATGAGTATACCTTGCAAGTATCTCCTGCTGTTATGACCAATGAATTGATGCGTGACTTAGGTCTTAATGCAGCAAGTTTAGGAACCATGGCTGCTTTTTACTATTATTCTTACACCCCCATGCAGCTACCTGCCGGTCTACTGTTCGATCGCTTTGGTCCGCGACGTTTAATAACCTTAGCTATTTTAATATGTGCCCTAGGAGCATTTCTATTTGGCATAACACCCAACGCGGTCATGGCGTCGTTCGGTCGATTATTGATGGGTATAGGATCTTCTTTTTCATTTATCGGGGCTTTGCTCCTGGTTTCACGGTGGTTTCCTCCACAGTATTTTGCTTTGCTTACTGGACTTGTACAGTTAATGAGCTCTGTAGGAGCAATTGCTGGCCAAGTTCCTTTAGTAACAGCTATCAATCATTGGGGATGGCGTTCAACTGCTATCTCCCTAGCTATAGTTGGTTGCTTACTTGCCTTATTGGTATGGATGGTAGTGCGAGATAGCCCAGAAGTTGTTTCAAAAGGACATAAATTTCAATCTCCATCCGAAAAAAGTGAACTGAAACGACTACAACAAGTTTGTAGTAATAGGCAAACTTGGTTAATTGCTTTGTATTCCTTTTCTATATGGGCGCCTGTTACTGCGTTTGCAGCTTTGTGGGGTATACCTTTTTTAGTAGCGAGTTATGGTCTTACCACAGAAGCAGCTTCTGAAGCGAGCGCAATGATTTGGATAGGTATTGGCTTAGGTAGTCCCTTAGCCGGCTGGCTTTCTGACAAAATTAACTCACGATCAAAACCACTTAGCTTAGCTGCTTTACTAGGCATAGTCAGTCTAACAATTATTATATATTGTCCTCTATTACCCTTAGTTTGGCTTTATTTTATTTTACTTGTGTTTGGTTTAGCTGCATCAGGACAATCCTTAGCCTTCGGCGTTGTCAAAGATAATAATACTTCTTGTGTAGTAGGCACTGCTATCGGCTTTAACAATATGGCTGTGGTCGCTGGAGGCGCTTTATTTCAACCTTTAATAGGAATTCTGCTTTATGTGAATTGGGGTGGAGCCATACATAATGGAGCTCCCTTTTATGGTATAGTAGATTACCAAAAAGCACTTTTTGTATTGCCTTTATGTTATATCATTGCTTTTTTTGTAAGTCATTTTTTGCTTCAAGAGACCTATTGTAAACCGCAATATTCTGATGAAACAGTTAATACAGTTTAAGCTTTTATTAGAATTGTTACTTTAATCAAATCTTATGTCTAAAAATAACAATTTATCCTCGCTTTCTCTAGCAAAGCAAAAACCTACTTTACTCGCCGCGATTATTTGTATTCTTGCCTCTTGTTTCTATATGTATGAATTCATATTGCAAGTTTCTCCTGCAGTAATGACAAACCAATTAATTAATGACTTAGGTCTCAACGCGATTACCTTAGGGACGATGGCTGCCTTTTATTATTATTCTTATACCCCTATGCAGCTTCCTGCGGGATTTTTATTTGACAGGTTTGGCCCACGACGTTTGTTAACCATTGCGGTTCTTACTTGTGCTATAGGTGCTTTTTTGTTTGGCTCAACCAACAGTATAAGCACCGCTTCCGCGGGTCGGTTTATGATGGGGATGGGCTCAGCCTTCTCATTTATAGGAACTCTCGTCCTTATTTCTCGTTGGTTTCCTTCTCGATATTTTGCTTTTTTAACCGGTTTAGTTGAGTTAATGAGCTGCGTGGGAGCAATTGTTGGTGAAACCCCATTAACTATTGCTGTAAATCACTGGGGCTGGCGACTAACTATTATTTCGTTGGGCGTTATAGGTGTAGTTTTAGCTTTATTAATCTGGTTAATAGTAAGAGACAGCCCAGAAGTTGTTTCGAAGGGACACAAGTTTCAATGCACTTCGAAAAAAAGCCTATTACAAAGCTTTCACCAAGTAGCCGCTAATAGTCAAACCTGGTTTATAGCGTTATATTCTTTTATGGTATGGGCGCCTATTACTGCCTTTGCTGCATTATGGGGTGTCCCCTTCCTAGTTGTAGCCTATGGGATTAGCACCAAAGCTGCTTCCACCGCTTGCACAATGATTTGGTTAGCTATAGGAATCGGATGCCCATTATTAGGTTGGTGGTCAGATAAGGTAAATTTAAGGGGAATGCCATTAAAATTTGCTGCTAGCTTAGGTATAATTGGATTAATACCGGTTATTTATATTCCACATCTTCCCTTATTTTGGCTTTATATTTGTTTATTTTTATTTGGTCTTGCGGCTTCGGGGCAATCATTGGCATTTGGAGTTGTCAAAGATAATAACCACTCTAGCGTAGCAGGGACTGCTATGGGAATTAATAACATGGCCACGGTAGCCGGAGGAGCTTTATTTCAACCGGTGATTGGTATATTTTTGCATTTAAATTGGAATGGAATTTATCATAATGGTAGTCCTTTTTATAGCGTCGAAGCCTATCGAAAAGCTTTTTTAATATTACCTTTTTGCTATCTTATAGCCTTACTAATTGGAAAATTCCTAATACGTGAAACCCATTGCCAACAACAGCCCGATGTCCAGGAGTAAAAGTAGTTCTCGCTGGTTAAAACAGCATTTTAACGATCCTTATGTAAAACGCGCTCAAAAAGAGGGCATACGCTCGCGCTCGGCTTATAAATTGTTAGAGATTCAAGAGAAAGCTAAATTAATTAAGCCAGGAATGAACATTGTTGACCTTGGGGCTGCACCGGGGGGATGGTCCCAACTTGTCTCTAGGCTTGTTGGAGTCGCAGGAAAAGTTTATGCCTTGGATATTTTACCTATGGAAGCCTTAGACCATGTTGAATTCCTCCAAGGAGATTTTCGAGAAGAATCTGTTATGCAACAATTCTTACAACGTGTACAATCAAAGCCTATAGACCTTGTAATTTCTGATATGGCCCCCAACTTTAGTGGTACGCGCAGTGTTGACCAGCCTAGATCTATTTATTTAGCTGAATTAGCACTAGATTTTGCTCAGAAAGTATTAAAACCCAATGGATGTTTTATAGTAAAAACTTTTCAAGGAGAAGGCTTTGAAACTTTTTTAAAAGATTTGAGAGGCTTGTTTACAAAGGTTACTATTCGAAAACCTTCTGCGTCTAGAGGAAGTTCTGCAGAGGTTTATTTGGTTGCTCTAGGTTATCATAAAGAAAAATAAAACTTGGATTTATGTTTCTGTATGAGTTTCTTGACAATGCTTCAAATAGAATTGCAAGATCTTTGATCTGAGACAAGTTTTATGCAAAAAATCTATATTCATTTAACTTTCTGGGTAACATCCTGAAAAAGAGCTTAAAACAATCGAAACACAAAATTTAGTATATAATGCCCCTTTTGTGAGAAATGCGAGGTAGTCTAGCTTGAACGACATGCTGAAAAATCTATTTTTATGGCTCATTATTGCCGTCATACTCATCTCAGTCTTTAACAATCTTGAACCTCGTAATAATGGTGGCGAACGCTTAACCTACTCTGAGTTTTTGAAAGATGTGCAGCAAGGAAATGTACAGTCTGTAACGATACAAAGTAACCAAGTTATAAAAGGCCAATTGCAAGGTGATAAAGCTTTCACGAGCTATATGCCCATTCCCGATCAATATTTACTTCCCGAGTTATTAAAAAATAAGGTCAATGTAAAGGGAGAACCCCCACAACAAGAAAGCTTCTTGATGAGAATTTTTATTAATTGGTTCCCGATGTTACTACTCATTGGAGTATGGGTATTCTTTATGCGGCAAATGGGGGGAGCTGGTGGGAAAGGTGCTTTATCTTTTGGTCGTAGCCGTGCCCGTTTATTAGGTGAAGACCAAGTTAAGGTTACCTTTGCTGATGTGGCAGGAGCGGAAGAAGCAAAAGAGGAAGTCAGTGAATTAGTTGAATTTCTAAAAGACCCCGCTAAGTTCCAAAAACTAGGTGGAAAGATCCCACGTGGTGTTTTATTAATGGGTCCTCCTGGGACTGGTAAAACACTTTTAGCTCGAGCTGTCGCAGGGGAAGCAAAAGTACCCTTTTTTACAATCTCTGGTTCAGACTTTGTTGAGATGTTTGTAGGTGTAGGTGCTTCTCGCGTAAGGGATATGTTTGAGCAAGCTAAAAAGCAAGCTCCTTGTATTATTTTTATTGACGAAATTGATGCGGTTGGTCGTCACCGTGGCGCCGGTTTAGGTGGTGGGCACGATGAACGTGAACAAACACTGAATCAATTGTTGGTTGAAATGGACGGCTTTGAAGGAAATGAAGGTGTTATTGTTATGGCCGCCACTAATCGGCCTGATGTTTTAGATCCTGCTCTATTGCGACCTGGTAGATTTGATCGACAAGTTATTGTGGGCCTACCTGACATTCGCGGTCGTGAACAAATTTTAAAAGTACATCTTAGAAAAGTTCCTTATGGAAAGGATGTGAAGCCAGTGATTATAGCCAGAGGTACGCCAGGTTTTTCAGGTGCTGATCTAGCCAATTTAGTCAATGAGGCTGCCTTATTTGCAGCGCGTGAAAATAAATCTACCGTAGATATGATTGATCTAGAGAAAGCTAAAGATAAAGTGATGATGGGTGGCGAAAGACGTTCCATGGTAATGAATGAAAAAGAGAAAAAATTAACTGCCTATCATGAAGCAGGACACGCTATTGTAGGGCGATTAGTCCCTGACCATGATCCTGTATATAAAGTTACAATTATACCGCGTGGCAAGGCCTTGGGTGTAACCATGTTTTTGCCAGAGGAAGATCGTTATAGCTACACTAAACAACGTTTAGAAAGTCAAATTGCCAGTTTGTTTGGTGGACGTATTGCCGAATACCTGATTTTTGGACCCGAGCAAATCACTACTGGCGCATCTAACGATATACAGCGTGCCACTGAAATTGCGAGAAACATGATAACTAAATGGGGTTTATCTGAGCGTCTTGGCCCCTTGACTTATAGCCAAGAAAATGAAGAAGTGTTTTTAGGCCATCAAATAGCTAAAAATAATAAATTTTCTGATGATACTGCACAATTAATTGACGAAGAAAGTCGTAGTATTATTGATCGTAATTACAAACTTGCTGAAACACTACTACAAGAAAACATCGAAAAATTACATCTCATGGCAGAAGCTTTGATTAAATACGAAACCATTGATTCCAGCCAAATAAATGACATTATGGCAGGTAAACCTCCTAGAGAACCTAAAGGCTGGAGTAACGGAAATAAAAAAGATACGTTATCTTCTTCCGAGAAAAAATCGCCTCTACAAAAAGATTCATCAATAACTGACAATGATCCAGCAGTAGATAGTCTGTAATTGATCGAATTATTCTTAGGTTCATCATGAAAAAAATCCGAAAATACTTTGGAACAGATGGTATACGCGGAAAGGTAGGCGAAGATCCTATTACACCGGAATTTGTATTGAAATTAGGTTGGGCTGTAGGGAAAGTTCTAGCAAATGGACGAAATAAAGTTTTAATTGGTAAAGATACGCGTATTTCTGGTTACATGCTAGAATCTGCTTTAGAAGCTGGCTTATCTGCTGCCGGAGTCGACGTCCACCTTTTAGGTCCTATCCCTACGCCTGCTATTGCCTTTTTGACGCAGGATTTAAACGCGCAAGCTGGGATAGTAATTAGTGCATCTCACAACCCTTACTACGATAATGGAATTAAATTTTTTGCTCATAATGGAACTAAATTAGCCGACGACATTGAGCTACAAATCGAAAGCCAACTTAATCAAGCTATTCATACTGTTGATTCTGCTAAATTAGGTAAAGCAATTCGAGTAGAAGATGCAAAATCACGCTATGTTAATTTTTGCAAATCTACAATTCCAAAATCCTTTCAATTAGAAGGTTTAAAAATCATTCTCGACTGTGCAAATGGAGCCACTTACAATATTGCCCCAGCTTTATTTTCAGAATTGGGGGCTAATTTAACTTTATTAGGCACAAAGCCAAATGGTTTAAACATTAATAAAGACTGTGGTTCTACTCATTTAGATATCTTACAAAAAAAAGTTTTATCTGAAAAAGCAGATTTAGGCATTGCTTTCGATGGTGATGGCGATCGAGTATTGATGGTGGACAATTTGGGTGAAATTGTTGATGGGGATGAATTATTATTTCTATTAGCTCAACACGGTGTTAAAAAGGGTCATATTACAGGTGGCGTTGTAGGTACAGCCATGAGTAATCTTGGTTTGGAATTAGCTATAAAGGCATTAGGTCTTGATTTTATTCGCACTTCGGTGGGCGATAGATATGTTAATGAAGCATTACAAAGTAAAAATTGGCAATTAGGCGGAGAATCTTCTGGACACATTATTTCTCGTCGTTTAACTAAAACTGGTGATGGAATCATTATTGCATTGCAAGTATTAGAAACTATTCAAACAGCAGGTTTATCATTGCATGCTGCCAAAAAAGCTATGAAAAAATTTCCTCAAGTATTAATTAATATCCCTGTTGAAAATCCTTTCGTCTTAATAAACGACACAAATATAAAAAAAGCTATAAACAAAGCTGAATTTTTATTAAAAGATAATGGCCGAATATTAGTACGGCCTTCAGGAACAGAATCTGTCATTCGTGTCATGGTTGAAGGAAGTGAATTGTCCGAAGTACAAACTATCGCGAAAGAATTAGCTGAATTTATTAAAGTTTCTGAAAGAGAGAATTAAGCTTTATTACTCAACAGTCACCGATTTTGCTAAGTTGCGTGGCTGATCGACATCAGTTCCTTTTAAAACCGCTACATGATAAGCTAAAAGTTGCAATGGAATTGCAAAAATTATCGGACTAATCATGTCACTTGCCTTAGGTAATAAAATACTTTTGCTATCAGTATCATTTATATCGAATTCTTCCTGCACAAATAAAATAAGTTGACCATTACGTGCACTCACTTCCTGAATGTTTGACTTTAGTTTATCTAATAAAGGATTCGATGCGGCTAAAACAACAACTGGCATATTACTATCGACTAAAGCAAGTGGCCCATGCTTTAACTCTCCAGCGGGATAAGCTTCAGCTTGGATATAAGAAATCTCCTTAATCTTGAGTGCTCCTTCTAATGCTACAGGAAAATAAATTCCACGAGCTATAAATAAAGCATGTTCCTTATCAATAAAAAGTTTAGCTAATTTCTTAATGGATGAGTCTAATTTTAATGTTTCCTCTAAAAGTTTAGGTAAACTTCTTAATTCAGATAAACAAGCTACCTCTTGCTGTTTATCCCATCCATGAGATAAACCTAAGAATGATGTTAATAATAATAAAACTGTTAATTGAGTAGTAAACGCTTTAGTCGATGCCACACCAATTTCCGGCCCTGCTCGCGTTAGTAATACAAAATCCGATTCACGAACCATGGTGCTTCCAGGAACATTACAAATGGTTAATGTAGCTGCATAGTTTTCAGTTTTAGCTTGTCTTAATGCTTCTAATGTATCCGCTGTTTCTCCAGATTGAGATATAGAAATAAATAATGTCTCGGGTTGGATAATATGAGGTCGATAACGAAATTCACTGGCAATATCAACCTGACAAGGAATACCGACCCATCGCTCTATCCAGTGAGCTGCTATCAAACCTGCATGATAGCTAGTACCACAAGCAACTATTTGTAACTGTTTAATTTTGCTAACACGCTGTAGAGAATTAGCACCAAAAATTTCATCCAAAACCTCTGATTGATTTACTAAACGACCTTCAAGAGCCGCATTAACAGCAGTAGGTTGTTCGAAGATCTCTTTCTCCATAAAATGTCGGTACTTTCCTTTACTTACCACTTCCTTAGGCAAATTAATTAAATGTTTAGGTCGATGAACCTCTTTGCCATTACTATCATAGAAGTTAACTTTTTCTAGGCTAATTTCAACAATATCGCCTTCATGTAAATAAATAAATTGCTGTGTAACCGGAAGCAAAGCTAAATGATCAGAAGCGATAAAATTTTCACCATCGCCTAAACCCACCATTAAAGGACTACCTTTACGTACAGCTATTAAGGATTGAGGCTTATCCCTATAGAGAAAAACCACAGCAAAAGCACCTTCTAATCGAGTTGTCGCTTTCTGAACTGCATTTAAAAAATTATTGTTATTTTTTAGTTCTTGGCTTAACAAATGGGCAATAATTTCAGTATCGGTTTCAGATTCAAAGTTGTAACCCGCTTTTATTAGTTCTTGTCTTAAAGGTAAATAATTTTCAATAATGCCATTATGGACTAACGCGATATTAGAACCCGAAATATGTGGATGTGCATTACACTCACTAGGTTTCCCATGAGTCGCCCAACGAGTATGGGCAATACCAATATCACCTGATAAACACTCGGGTATTATTGCTTTTTCTAAAGCTTCAACTTTACCAACAGTTCGTCGACGAATTAGATGTTGTTTTTTATCTAATATTGCAATTCCTGCCGAATCATAACCACGATATTCTAGCTTTTTCAAACCTTCAAGAAGAATAGGAACAATATTACGCTGTGCTATTCCTGCGACAATTCCACACATATTTATACCTTCACAATTTCAAATTTCATAAGCGTTTAATATAAATTAAATAAAAAAGTTAATTATACTAATCCAAGTCTGCCAAAAACGGTTATTATGGATTAACTCATTATTTCTATCAATTCTTTATCTTTAATTGGCTAGGTTTGATGTCTTCAATGATTAACAAGTAACAAAAGTTTGAATAATGAACTTCAACCTATTACTAAAGCAAATAAACCAAAGGATATCTCAGTGTTTATTTCCTTATTATTGCATTTTATGTAATGACAGATCTAATAGAGATCTCGATTTATGCACCGAGTGTGAAGAATTCTTACCTTGGTTAAAAAATGTCTGTATTTATTGCGCTGCTCCTTTAATTATTCCAACACAATCGATATGCGGGAGATGTTTAACTGAACCGTTGCCTTTCGATAAGCTCTGCGTCTTTTTATCTTAGAACCTGTCTTTATGGTTTAAATAAATAGGAAAATAGGTTATAAAGATGCACGTGGAAATTAGTGGTAAAAAGAAAAATGGCTTATCCAAGTGACAT
>JBDLTN010000044.1:0-11746 GCA_039805785.1 Pseudomonadota bacterium
GTCTCCTGGATTTTAATTTACCAAAAAACTCTATTTCTTTCCTGGGCATTATAAGGGAGGGTTACCAATAGACTTTAATCTAACTCGAATTTCTCCATTATTGAAAGAATAAGTTTTATTATTAATTTTTACACAAAGTTGGCCTTGCAAATTTATTCCTTTCCCAATCCCTTCCAATAAATTTTTTTGATTTTTAATTGTAATTAATTTACCCGATAAGCTATCGAGCCGTTGTAAATCTTCCATAAAAAAATTTAAGCCTCTAGCTTCGAAGTCAACAAGCGATAAAAGTAAATTTTTTAAAATAAGCCCAGCTAACTGATTTCGCCTAGGCGTTTTTTTTTGTAGAGAAAAAACACTGGTGATAACGTGATCATCAATGGAAGAAGTTATTAATGGATTGTAGAGATTTAAACCAATGCCAATAACCATTTTTTGAATTTTTTGCCTGATAGCTCGTGATTCGATTAATATTCCAGCTAATTTTTTACCGCCATGCATGATATCATTGGGCCATTTAAGCTGTATTCCTTTTAGTCCATATTCTTCAAGGGCCTTTATAATGGCAACACCTACGGCTAAACTTAATCCTGTTAATTTATTAAGAGGATTGGAAAATTGCCATGAGAGAGATAAAGCTATATTTTTTCCAAAGTTTGAATACCAAGGACGCTTAAATTGACCACGACCCGCTGTTTGTTGTTCAGCAAAAACCGCATAGTTACCAATATATTCTGTTCTATTGAGCAAATAATCATTGGTTGAGTCAACCAGTGTTAAAATTTCTAGTTTAGATAGTAGTTGTTTGGTTTTACCTAATTTTTTAGCTATACTAGAAGCATTTAGTAATTCAAGGCCACCTAAGATTCGATAATTTTTATCATTAATAACTTCTAAGTTGATTGATGCATTTAAAATTTGGTTCAAGATAGTTGGAACCATCATGCAAGGGATGCCTAATAGCATGCTGATTTCTTTTTCTGAGTGAACTTTACCATCTGCCAATAATTTTAAGGTAGCTTCTAACATTTAAAAATCTCAGCAGTTATTTTTTTTATAATTTAATAGAAATTAAATAGGTTTTCCTATTTTTACTACTAATTATTAAGTTAAGCAATAGCCTGATAATTTCTCTAGAATGTAAAGTGGTGCGGAATTGGGATTTAGCATAGCTGTTGTAGGCAAGTAAAATGTTTGCTCAAGTAAATATTGTCCTGAAATAGCAGCATGTGATACTTGATCCGTAGAAACTATCCAACTAGTACCCGGGGGAAAACTAACTTCTTTGTATTTCACTTGTTTTTGATAATCTAAATCGAGCTTCATCCCGTCATGGATTTTTAGCATGATATGATCATAATGAGTTCGGATACTTTTTGTAATTCCTAACCAATGTAAAAGTTTTGCACTACCAGGTATAGGTTTATTGATTTTTGGTAAAAAACGTTGAGCTACTTCTTCAAAATTTTCACCTATACGCCAAACTCGATGTTCTCCATAAGGGTTGATATTGCTAAATAGGCGAACAATTCTATGCCCTTGGTTAGGATTTGCAGCAAAAGCATCTACATGTAATCGTCGGTCATCCTTACGTGCAGAAGATTTACGATTTCTTATTTGGACAGGGCGGTAACTAGTACGACCTAGAGTAAGTGAATTAGTATATTGAGAAAATAACGAATTCATGAAACAGTCGGCTTGTTTAGAAAAACGAGCTAACATGACTTTTAAGCACATTTGGTGTTTTTGATCAGCTTTGATCCCTTTTAAGTGATTTTTTTTTAAATTAAAACTAATATTTTTTGTTTTTTTATTTATTAAATAAGGAATAAATAGCATTCGCTCATCTGGTTCTATATTAAATGAAAGTTGTGGGCAAAAGATAATTTTTCCGGACTCAAGATCAGAAAGTGCAGTTTTTTGTTCGTGTTGTTTAAATTCTATATCCCAAGCGGCTGCTGTACAGATAGAGAAAATATCCATTTTAATTAAATCCATTTTGAAAGCTTTATTCTATAGCTTTTCGATTAAATTTTCCATAAGGCTTTATTAGATATTATAATATAAGTTCAATAAGGTATTTGATATTTTTTACTTACTGTTAAAAATTATTTTTTATAAAAATCTATAACTTAAAGCTTCCATTAAATGCGCATTTTTAATTTTTTCACTTTCAGATAAATCAGCAATAGTGCGCGCAATTCTCAAAATTCGATGGTAGGCACGAGTAGATAATTGAAATTTTTCTAAGGAATTTTGTAAAATTTTCCTATCTTTTTTTGATAGAATACATGAAATTTCTAATATCTCACCAGTTAAATTGTGGTTAAGTCTTCCAAATCGTTTAAGTTGTTTAATTTGTGCTTTTTTAACTCGATTTCGAACAATATCGCTATTTTCTTCTTTGAATTTTTGAAGAAAATAATTTTTTGGTAATGGATTTACTTCAATGCGTACATCGATACGATCTAAAAAAGGGGCAGATAATTTTTTTCGATAGCGCTGAATTTGTTGAGTCGTACATATGCATTGGTTTATCTGGCTACCTAAATGCCCGCATGGGCAAGGATTCATTGCAGCGACAAATTGGAAATTTGCTGGAAATTCAGTCTGTTTAGTTGCGCGCGAGATAGTGATATTTCCAGACTCTAAAGGTTCACGCAAAGCTTCTAATACTGGACGATCAAATTCTGGTAATTCATCTAGAAATAAAACACCATGATGAGCTAATGATATTTCTCCGGGTTGTGGAGGATTGCCCCCACCAACCAACGCAATGCTTGAAGCGGTGTGATGCGGTCTTCGAAAAGGCGGGAATCTCCAAGTATTTAATACTGGAGATTGACCTCGGACTGAATGGATTGTAGCAAGCTCTAAAGCTTGCTCATCACTTAGCAAAGGCAATAATCCTACCAAACGAGAAGCTAGCATAGTTTTGCCAATACCAGGTGGCCCTATCATTAACAAACTATGCTTACCGGCTGCGCAAATTTCTAAAGCGCGCTTTGCATGTGCTTGACCATACACTTCTGATAGATCAGGTAATATAGGATGTTTAAATTCAGGAAATTCTGCTTGGTAGTTTGCTAACAGTTCTCTTCCGTGTAAATGTGAGCAAATTTGTAAAATATTTTTAGCTGGTAAAATGTTGGATTTTTTATTGAAGCTTGCTTCTTGAGCATTTTCTGAGGGGATTATTATAATATGATTGGCTTTTTGGGCAGCTAATGAGAAAGGCAAGATACCCGAAACGGGTCGAAGTTCACCAGATAGTCCTAATTCACCGATAAACTCATATTGCTGAAGCGTGTTGCTTGGAATCTGATTAGATGCAGCTAGAATACTTAGCGCAATGGGTAAATCAAATCTGCCTCCGTGTTTGGGTAGATCTGCAGGAGCTAGATTAATGGTTATTCGTCGAGCTGGAAATTCAAATTGCGCATTAATTATAGCGCTACGCACTCGGTCTCGGCTTCCTTTAACCGTCGGTTCAGGTAGACCAACAATTGATAAACTAGGTAAACCATTTGTTATATGAGTTTCAACAGTAACAGGATGGGCTTCAATACCAGCATTAGCACGAGTTTGTACAATAGCTATCGACATAATCAGTTCCTTCTGTATTTTTATTATTTTAATCTACTTTTTACATTTAATTTATTATTGTTCTATAGTTTAGTTTGTATTCCTAAGTTATGACTAATACATTCGGGTTGCTTACTTTTTCATTCTCAAAAAAATCCTATTATAATAAATAAAAATATAGTGTTTTCATTTTACACTTTTTTTGGTTTTTGGTTTACCTAATTGACTTTCTAAATAAGCAATTTGTTTTTCCAACACATTAAGTTTACTACGAGTTTTTGTTAAAACCTTTTTTTGTACATCAAACTCATCTCTGGTAACTAAATCGAGTTTAGTAAGCATACTTTGTAAAATCGCTCGAAAATTTTTTTCCAAGTCTTTTTTAAATTTATTTAGTCCTGGTGGTAAACTTTCACTAAGACGTTTAACGGTGTCGTCAATAAATTTAGTATCAAACATATATGAGTTCCTCTTTATTTAAAGTATATTTAAGCTTTTTTGGTCTATTCAAAAATAAAATTAATTGTTTTCTGAACAAATTTGATTTAAAGCGTTTTTAAAAGTAGATAATTTATCATCGATAACCAAAGTATATTTTTTCTCTAAATTGGATAAAGGTTCTATTATTTTTTTTTGAAATTCTAAAATACTTGAATTTGCTTCAGAAATATTTTTATTTCTAATGTCTCGTTGTTTAATTCGTTGGCTTAATTTAAGATCATTGATTTGGCAATAAAGTATGTAGAAAGGTATTTTTAAGAGATTTGCCAAATTATAGAACATAAATCTTTGATTATAAAGAAGAAATGTAGCGTCTATTATCACAATGAAATCTGCTTTAATTATAATTTTTGCTAAAGCTAGAAGTTTATTATAAGTTTTTTCTGTTGATTCGTGAGTATAAATACCTCCATAGGGAGATGAATTAGATTTTTCATATAAAGGTATATTAAATAATTGTTTACGTATAATATCAGAACTTATTTGAATAGCACCGCATTCAATTGCAATTTTTTTCGCAATAGTCGATTTCCCGGATCCAGCAAATCCATGCATAATAATTAAACTGGGTTTTTTAGGATAAATGTAAGATTCTGCTAAATTAATAAAGTTATAATAATCATTACGAATATCTAATTTTTCTTTATTACTTAAATCTTTCTGATTTAAGCGAAATAAAGCTATTTTGGCACGAACCACTGCTCGATAAGAAAGATAATAGGTTAACAAATTTAACCCTTCATAATCTCCAGTAAACTGTAGATAAGTATTGATTAATTGGTTAGCTAGTTTGGATTGTTTTTTTTCAGCTAAATCCATCGCTAGAAAAGCAAGATCAGCAATGACATCAGTCCATCGTAGGTCTTCATTGAATTCTAAACGATCAAAAAGAATAAGTTTGTTATGATAAAGAATAATATTTGCTAAATGTAAATCTCCATGACAATCTCGAATAAAGCCTTTATCTTTTCGTTCTTTTAGCAATATTTTATGTTTAATAAATTGTTCGTTAGCCCAAAATTCTAAATTTTTTATTAGAGCTATATCTTTAGCGTTATCAAGTAGAGGGATTATTTGTTCAAAATTTTGCTGAATAGGGGCATGTACTTCATGAGGAAGGCCAAAGCGCGAATTTTTGGGAGCAATGGATGTTTTTTTATGAAATTCTGCGATTAATTCTCCTAACTGGTCAATCAGGGTTGAGCTTAACTTTCCTTGCTTAAGCAATGCGCTGAGTAAATTATCTTGAGAAAACTCGCACATCTTAATTGCGTACTCTAAAATAGATCCAGCGTCGCCATTAATCTGAGGGTGATCAATGGTTCCTGTAATAGGCACTACAGCGAGATAAATTTCGGGCGCAAACAATTGCCCTAAACGCAATTCCTCTTCGCAGAAATGTTTGCGTTTTTTTAAAGTTGAAAAATCTAAAAAACCAAAATCAACTGGTTTCTTGATTTTATAAGCATATTTACCCGTCAATATCACCCAGGAAACGTGAGTTTCAATAAGTCCAAGTTGCGAAGTTGGATGATTATAAGCAGTGTTAGAAAGAAGATTCTTAATTAAAGAAGAATTTGGCATAGTATGAAAATCTAAATCAATATTAATTAACTCATTGGGTCACTATATCGTAACTTGTTATGGGTTGTAAGGGGTATTAGGGTTCAGATTAGATTATTTTACTAAGGATATTTCAATGAAATCATCGTACGCTAAAAAACTATTCCAGCAGTTGTTAAGAGAGGCAAATATTGAAATTAATGGAAAAAAACCGAGAGACATTCAAGTTCATAATGAAAATTTTTATCTACGATTGTTAAAAAATCCTATTTTAGCATTAGGTGAATCCTATATGGAGGGATGGTGGGATTGTGAAAAACTTGATGAATTCTTTTTTTGTTTATTACGTACAAAATTACCTGAAAATATAAAAAAAAATAAATATTTTTTGTATTATTTTATTAAAGAAAAATTGCGAAGAATTTTAATGAGTTTTTGTAATTTACAAGCAAAATCTCGTGCATTTGAAGTGGGAAAACATCACTATGATAAAGGAAACTCATTATATCAAGCAATGCTGGATAAGAACTTGACTTATAGTTGTGCTTATTGGAAAAAAAGCAAGAATTTAGACGATGCACAGCAAGATAAATTGGCTCTGGCGTGTGAAAAATTAAAACTAAAATCGGGTATGAAAATATTAGATATTGGTTGTGGATGGGGAAGTTTTGCTCGTTATGCTGCAGAAAATTATGGAGTTTCAGTGGTTGGATTAACGGTATCCAAGGAACAATATCATTACGCCAAAAAAAAATGTGAAGGTTGGCCCATAGAAATACTTTTTAAGGATTATAGGGGTATTAATGGAGTATTTGATCGCATCTGTTCGATAGGAATGTTTGAGCATGTAGGCCCAAAAAATCATAAAGCTTATATGAAAATGGCATATCGTTGTCTAAAAGATTCAGGATTATTTCTATTACACACGATAGGTAGTAACACATCCAAATATCATCCCAATCCATGGATCCATAAATATATATTTCCAAATGGAATTTTACCCTCTATTCGTCAAATTGGAAAAGCAAGTGAAGGTCTATTTATTATGGAGGATTGGCATAATTTCGGGATATATTACGATAAAACATTAATGGCATGGTTTGAAAATTTTAATAAATCTTGGATTTTTTTAAAAAAAGATTATGAAAACGCGTTTTTTTATCGAATGTGGAAATATTATTTACTGGCTTGCGCAGGTGCGTTTAGAGCACGCGATCTTCAGTTATGGCAAATTGTGTTTTCTAAAGGGGGGCTCATTAACGGGTATGAGTCGATCCGTTAGCGAACAAAAATCAATTCACGAATCCTATAGGACTATCATTGCCTTTATTGCTAGGAAAATTCTGCCACGAAAATTGATTTGCAAATGATCTTTATAGTGTAAGTATCGCAATTGCATAAATATTTTAAACCATTTGTCACTGGGTGCTTTGAAATAAATGACTCATGTTTGCTCTGAAATCCCTAGTGATTTAAGGAATATTTCAATTTTCTCTTGAACTTTTGCAAGGATGAAAGCGCTTAGGCCTATTTCTCCACAGTTTGATATTCATGAACTCAGACTTTTTTCCATCTAGTTTCTCCATTAATAGATAAAAATTAAATTAAATATAGAATTCCTAAGACAGTTTACCCCCTAGTACTTTTATGAAACAATGTAAGCCTAATTTATGTGGAGAGTATCGTGTGATTGACGAGGAAGGTTTTCGTATAGGAGTCGGTATTATAGTTGCCAATTCTGTTGGGCAAGTCCTATGGGCTAGGCGCATTGGCCAGCATGCTTGGCAATTTCCACAAGGTGGACTTCAAATTAATGAAACACCTGAACAAGCTCTATTTAGAGAGCTATATGAAGAATTAGGATTAGAGGATTCAGATGTTGAGTTGTTAGGAGGAACAAAAAATTGGTTATATTATTGGTTACCTCATCATTTACGACGCTCACATATGCAGCCATTATGCATTGGGCAAAAGCAAAAATGGTTTTTGCTTTGCTTGAAAGGAAACCCTGAAAAAATTCGTTTTGATGTGACTCGTTCGCCTGAGTTTGATCGTTGGCGCTGGGCCCCTTATTGGTATCCTATTAGGCAAGTTATTACATTTAAAAGACATGTTTATCGGCGTGCGTTAGAAGAATTAGCGACATTGCTTCCCTCTGAAATAATGCAACAAAGACGGGTTAGTAAATTATGTAGCAGCTTAACGTTGTTAGAAAAAGTCGAATAATCAAATATAAGTTTATTTGAGCATGTTAGGGTTTAGATTGGCATAGGTATAAATATTTTAAACCGTAATTTAATTATATGCCCAAATATTAATGAGTTAGGTGTTTGCTATGTTGAAAATACTTCGTCGTATTGTTCAAGAAATCAGTGCAGCGCAAAGTTTTAAAGAAGCTTTACGAACCTTAGTAAGACGGATTCGTGAAGCTTTGAATACACAATCCTGCACAGTTTTTCTGCTTGATAGTGAAAAAAATTATGTTTTACTTGCGACTGATGGTTTAAATCCAAGATGTGTTGGAAAGGTACGTTTTGGCTCCGATCAAGGTTTAGTTGGTTTAGTTGGGCGCACTGGGGAATTAATTAATATTGAAAATGCACCCGAACATCCTGATTTTTTATACATAGCTGATATTGGTGAAGAGCGTTATAAAGCATTTCTGGGTGTTTCTATAATTCATAATCGTGCCTTATTAGGTGTGTTGGTAGTTCAACAAGAAGAACAACGTTGTTTTGATGAGGCCGAAGAGGCATTTTTGGTTACAATGGCGGCTCAATTAGGTGGTGTACTAGCGCATGCAGAAGCAACAGGAGAGATATTTTCTTTATTTAAAGAAAATAAAAAACAGTTACAGCAAGATATCAGTTTTCAAGGAATTGCTAGTGCACCGGGTATTGCTATAGGACAGGTGGTTGTTGCTTATCCCTTTGCTGACTTAGAAGCCGTTCCCTATAAAAGAGCAGATGATTTACTAGCAGAGATAACCCAATTAAAGAAAGCATTCAAAGCTGCACGTGATGATATTCATCGTTTAAAGAAACATATGGCGTCTGTGTTGCCAGAAGAAGAGCAAGCATTATTCGATGTATACTTAACGATTTTAAATAAAGCCAGTTTGGAAAAAGAAGTAATAACAGCCATTAAAACCTCTCATCAATGGGCCCAGGCAGCTTTGCAGTCAGTTATTAGTACGCATGTGCAACAATTTGAGAAGGTTGATGATGATTATTTGCGCGAGAGAGCAGCGGATTTAAGAGATTTAGGGCGTCGAATCTTAATGCATTTGCAAAACAATCAATTTACTCTCCCTCTCTACCCAGAAAATACTATTTTGATTGGCGAGGAAGTTAGCCCGTCTGCCTTAGCGGAAGTACCTGAAGGGCGCTTAGCAGGGATAGTTTCAGTAAAAGGGTCTAGCCATTCTCATCTTTCCATATTGGCTCGTTCTTTAGGGATTCCTGCTGTCACTGGTGTAGAAAATTTACCGGTAAACCAACTCGAAGCACAGACCTTAATCGTAGATGGCTCACAAGGTCGTATTATAGTAGCTCCTTCGGGGAGGGTTAGACAAAATTTTACCACGCTAATACAGCAACAAAGTGACTTTACGAATAGTCTTGAGGCATTGCGAGAATTACCTGCAAAAACTTTAGATGGCTATAGTATAGCGCTCTGGGTAAATACTGGACTTATGGCTGATGCAAGTCTTTCGTTAACAGCGGGTGCGGAAGGTATAGGATTATATCGTACAGAGGTGCCTTTTCTAATTCGTGATTGTTTTCCTGCTGAAGATGAACAATATGGTTTATATCGGCAATTATTGGCGGCATTTTCTCCACGACCCGTCGTAATGCGTACTTTAGATATCGGAGGAGATAAAGCATTACCTTATTTTCCTATTAAAGAGGATAACCCATTTTTAGGTTGGCGGGGAATTCGTGTCACTTTGGATCATCCAGAAATATTTTTAATACAAATCCGTGCAATGTTACGAGCCAATTTAGAATTTAATAATTTACGTATCATGTTGCCAATGATCAGCTGTGTTGCTGAAGCTGATCATGCTTTACGTTTAATTGATCAGGCTTATGAAAAGGTAGTGAGTGAAGATCGTCATGCATGTAAGCCACCGATTGGGATAATGATTGAGGTGCCTTCAGCCATTTATCAAGCTCGAGCACTCGCAGAACGAGTTGAGTTTTTATCAGTAGGTAGCAACGATCTCACGCAATATATGTTAGCTGTAGATCGTAATAACTCGCGCGTAGCTAACTTATATGATCCGTTTCAGCCAGCAGTTCTAAAAGCATTAGTTCAAATTGTAGAAGCCGCTCACGAGGCGCAAAAACCCATTAGCATTTGTGGTGAAATGGCCAGTGACCCTTTAGCTATTCCGTTGCTTTTAGCAATGGGATTTGATGCATTAAGTATGAATTCTTTTTCTATTCCTAAAATAAAATCAGTCATTCGGAAAATTAGCTTTCATCAGTCTAGAGATGCGTTAATGCGAATTTTAGAAATGGATAACGCGACTGATATAAGAAAATATTTAAATAAAGAATTGTCGAGATTTAATTTAGAACATTTAATACCCATAACTGGATAGTAGTATGAGTTGGCGTAAAAAATGTCAATCTAGTTTTAATGGTTATCCTATAGAGTTGCCAGCGTTAGTATCACGTCCTGAAAACTATGCAAAACTTAAACCTAATCAAATAATTTCTATAACGCGCGGTTTCGGAGGGAGTTATGGTGATGCTGCTTTGAATGCACAAGGAGAAATCATTTTAACGAACCGTTTAGATCGTTTCCTCGAGTTTGATGTGGATAAAGGAATACTGTCAGTTGAGTCAGGTATTAGCCTAGCGAAGATTTTAGAAGTTATAGTTAAGCAAGGTTGGTTTTTACCTGTAATGCCTGGAACAGCACAGGTTTCTTTAGGCGGTTGTATTGCTACGGATATCCACGGAAAAAATCATTGTTTAGCTGGTTCCTTAGGGCAACATGTTCTCAGTTTACAGCTCATCACAGCTAATGGAACAAAAATAAATTGTTCACCTAAAGTTATCCCTGAATTATTTTGGGCTACGGTAGGTGGTATGGGCTTAACAGGTATTATTGGGGTTGTGACCTTACAATTAAAGCGTATTGAAACAGCTTATATGAAGGTTCAATATCAAGTTGAAAATAACTTAAAACAAATAATAGAAGCCTTGCTTAAAGGGGATAATGAGCTTGAATACAGTGTAGCTTGGTTAGATGTCTTAAATAAGCCCGTATCTCACGGTGTTATTATGAAGGCAAAACATGCAAGTTTACTGGACCTTCCTATTTCTCAGCAAAAACAACCTTTTTTCGTTCAAAAATATTCTTCTTTGAAATACCCCAATCTAGTTTCTTGGTGTTTTTTAAATTCAAAAATGGTGAAAATATTTAATAAAATTTACTACTATTATTTAGCAAAAAAAAATCAAGTGTTACAACCTTATCAGAATTATTTTTTTCCTTTAGATAGAATAAGAAATTGGTCCCGTTTATATGGAAAAAAAGGATTTATTCAGTATCAATGCGCAATACCTACCGAATTCGCATATTCTGCAATTGAAGAGATCCTAGAGACTGTACATAAATATAAACATCCTATTTTTTTAGCCGTATTGAAGCGTTTTGGAGAAGAAAATTTAGCTCCGTTGTCCTTTCCATTATCTGGGATTACCTTAGCACTGGATCTTCCTATTTTTAATGACAAACTATTTAATTGTTTGGATATTTTGGATGAAATAGTTATTCGGGCGGGTGGAAGGATTTATTTAGCAAAGGATGCACGTTTAAAGCCAGAGGCATTTCAGAAAATGTACAAACGGTACCTAGAATGGCTAGCTGTTAAGCAACATTGGGATCCTGAAAATAGATTTAGTTCAAGTTTATCTAGACGTTTGAAGCTAGGTTTTTAAATTTGTCTAATTTAAGTCTTAGAACCCGTCTTCATGCTATTTTATCCGTTTAAGAAGTCCAAAAAAATGAGCGATAATGACGTAATTTTCAGCCGAAGAAGTCGTTATTTCATAATCTTTTGATAACCTACGAAAATTAT
>JBDLTN010000045.1:0-11599 GCA_039805785.1 Pseudomonadota bacterium
CCTCTATTTAAAAACTGGGGTAAGTTTGGGAGGTTTACATATTAATACTTGATTCATAGTAAAATATCTATTTGTAAAAATGTTCACGAAGTAATGTTTCCTTCAATATAAGCGTGTGCCGCCTACCCCAAAATTAGAACTCAACTCCTGAACCTTAAATGCATTTTCCTGATTACGTATCCGCACTAGTCTTGTATGAATATTTACGGGCAAATTTAAAAGAAGTTTAAGTTATACATTTTATAAATCAGTTAAAAACGAGGGCTAGGTTGATTAAAATTATAAAAACCTAAAAAAATAGCGTTGCTAATTATTTATAAATTGTCTACAATTTGGCACATCACCCACACTGCTGGAATAGCTCAGTTGGTAGAGCAACTGATTTGTAATCAGTAGGTCCCGGGTTCGAATCCTGGTTCCAGCACCAGAAAATCCTATTTTAGTTTTACCAACGATATAAGTTATCTAAAAAGACTATATGTTATCTATAATTAATGTGGCCGCTTATCGCTTTATTCGACTTCCTGTTCGAATTTTATCTGAATTACAAATTTCATTGAAAACAAAAGCCAATGAGCTAGGCTTGAAAGGTACAATATTGTTAAGTGTTGAAGGAATTAATTTATTTATTTCCGGTGATGATGATGCCATTTGTTCCTTTCAAAACTGTCTGAATACTTATTCATACTTTCAACATTTAGAGTTTAAAAAAACCTTTTCGAATTTTCAGCCTTTTAAAAAAATGCTCGTTAAATTAAAAAAGGAAATCATATCTTTTGGTATTAGTAACATTGATCCTATAAAATATACTGCACCCCATATCACTCCAGAAATGCTTATTATTTGGTTAAGAAATAATCCCGAATTAGTACTTTTAGATACAAGGAATAGTTTTGAGTTTAAACTTGGAAGCTTCAAAAATGCCATAAATTTAGAGCTTAAAAAATTTAGAGATTTCCCTAATGCGGTTAAAAAATTACCTGAAACACTTAAACAATTACCCATTGTTACTTTTTGTACCGGAGGAATTCGTTGCGAAAAAGCAGCAGCTTATCTATTAGCAAATGGTTATCAAGAGGTATCTCAATTAGAAGGGGGTATATTAAATTATTTTGAAAAATGTGGAGAAAAACATTTTCAAGGCGCCTGCTTTGTGTTTGATGCCCGAGAAAAGATATACCCTACACCACCAGCTTAATAAAGTAATTCTTGTCTTTACTAAAATTATCAAGTATTTTCAACCTGATTTTTATTAATTATTCCTTTTTTTATGAAATATTTCGTCTTCCTACCCGCCCTATTTATAGTTCCTTTCTTATTGACTGCCTGTGGTCCGCCCACAGTTTTTGGTATACCTCAAGATCAATGGGCACAGCTAAACCAGCAACAACGAAGCCAGGTGATTGATGGTTACAATCAACGCACTACAGCCGAAGCGCAAGTTGCTCCAATATATGCTGTAGCAAACGCTCTTTCATCTAGCAATTAACTAAAAAACCTAAGATCGCGCTAATCCAAATAAATTAGAGGAAAGGTTAGCGCTCCAAAAATAGGCTTATTAAAGCAATTTAGCTTGCTTTTTAGCAATTCTTGATTTAATTTCAGCTCAATTTTTACCCTTAAAGCAAATTACATGAAAAAATTGACTTATCCAGTCTTACTTATTCTTCCTTTCTTATTGACCGCCTGTGGTCCGCCAACAGTTTTTGGCATACCTCAAGAGCAATGGAACCAACTAAATCAACAACAACGAAGCCAGGTAATAGATGGTTATAATCAACGAACCAAAGCCGAAGCACAGGTAGCGCCAATTTATGCTATAGCGGATGCATTAAAAGCCAAAAATAAAACCGCCAAGGCCGAACAACCATTTGGTTCTAATCTAAATGACGATTTTTTTAAGACTGATCATCACCCAATGATTGATCATCATATTCCAAATATTGGCGATCCTTTACCACTTCCTAATCTAGATAATTTAAACGGTTTCTAGCTCCTAGCTATAATAATGATGTTTCACGTGAAACATCATTATTTACTTGATACAAGCTTTAATCCGAGAATCGAGCCTATTAAAAGAATCAAAAAAAACACCCTTATCAAAGATAACGGGTCTTTAAAAAACAATATGCCTACCAAAACTGTCCCAAAAGCACCTATCCCCGTCCATATTGCATAGGCCGTTCCTAATGGTATTTGAACAACTGCTTTATTCAAAAGAAATAAGCTTAAGCTAGCAAAAAATAAAAAACCTAATGTATAGTGGATTTGGGTAAACCCCTTTGACAATTTCATACAGGTCGTAAAACCTACTTCAAATAACCCCGCCACAACCAAAATAAACCAAGGATTCATATTATTCTCCTCATTAAGATATCACTTTTAAATCAAATTTTTTTCCATAATGTTTCCTTGATTAACATGAAATATTTTCCCTAAAATACGAGTTTCCAGCCCTTTAATCAAAGTTTCCTCTATTGCGGTTATAAAAACTTGAGCTTCTAGACTTTGGAGTAAATGCATAAGCATATTTTGCTTACCAGAATCAAGCTCCGCAAATAAATCGTCAAATAAGTAAATGCATGATTTTTCTGTTATTTTTTTTAATAAATTACCTTGCGCTAACTGCAATGCGCACGTTAATAATTTTTGCTCGCCCCTTGATAATACTTCATGGACAGGATTCCCGTTTAACTTTATTAATAAATCAGCTCTATGTGGACCAAATTGGGTATAGGTCAATTTATAATCCCGATCTATCGAATGAGTTAAACTTGAACTTAAACTTAATTTTTTATCCCATCCTTGATAAAAATCTATACTTAAACTCTGCAACGTAAGTAATTTACTGATTAATTCGTTGATTAAAGGTATTAATTGTTGTATGTATTTATCACGCATTGCTGTTAATTCGTTAGCAACCTCAATTAACTCTAAATCCCATACTTTAAGTTGATTGATTGGAATTTTCTGCTGCAAAGCTGCGTTCCGTTGCTTTAGTGCTTGCTGAAATCGTTGCCATAACTGAAAAAATTGTGGTTCCACGTGGAACACACCCCAATCTATAAACTGTCTACGTGCCTTAGGACCACCACTTAACAATTGATAACTATTTGGATTAATAAGTTGTAATGGTAATAATTTAGCTAATTCGCTAACAGAATTAATACTATTGCCGATTTTAATTTTTGTCTTTCCTTGGCGTATTTTTTCTAGTCCCAAAGTGGTAGAGCATTGCCCTAAAATAACTGAAAATAAATTAAAGCTCTCGGCTTCATATTGAATTGCACGACTAGCTAAATTACTACGAAAAGAGCGCCCTAGACTTAAAAAATAAATAGCTTCTAGCAAACTAGACTTACCACTACCGTTTGGCCCATAAATAAAATTAAAACAGGGAGAAAACTCAAGATCTAATTTAGCAAGATTACGAAAACAGTTTGCTTTCAAACGAACCAAATACATAAGACATTACAAGCGCATAGGCATAATAACGTATACCCCCGCATCCCTTTCTTTAGCCTCAAGCCTTACACTCTCATCTGTAGATGTTAATGTAATTTTTACTAACCCGGGTGGCAAGCTATTTAAGACATCCATAAGATAGCTAATGTTGAAAGCTATGTTTATAGCCTCCCCTCGATAAGACACATCGAGCTGATCCTCAGCTTCCTCGTGCTCAAGATTATTAGCAAAAATGCGTAATAGATCATTTTTTAACTCTAAACAAACACTTTTATGCTTATCATTTGACAAAACACCCACACGTGATAAAGAAGCTTTGAACAAATCTCGATCAATTTCTAGGGTTTTATCCCCACTTTTTGGGATAACCCTATCATAGTTAGGGAATGTGCCATCAATTAATTTAGATGTAAATGTATAATCTTGCATATGAACTCTTAACTGATTCTTAGTTAAAAAAATAGTTAAACTATCGTTTTCATCCTCACTTAATAAACGCGAAAGCTCATAAATAGCTTTTCTCGGAACAATAATTTGATTGTTATCTACCATTACATTTGCTTCTTTTACATTTAGTGCTAAACGATGACCATCGGTTGCAACAGCTCGTAAGCTTCCCTGGCTTAATTCCCACAACATTCCATTTAAATAGGAACGTATATCTTGTTGAGCCATAGCAAAATTAGTCGATTCTATCAAAGAACGTAAACCTTTTTGTGATAAGACAAACTCTAACTGTTCATTATGACTATCTAATGCTTCACTAATTGGAAAGTCTGCTGCTGGTAAGGTAGATAAATTAAAGCGACTGCGGCCACATTGAAGATAGAGTTTATCGGCTTTTTGTTGAAATTTTAATTCACTATCTTCAGGTAAACTTCGACAAATATCCATTAGTTTTCTAGCCGGCGCAGTAGTCGTCCCAGATTCTCCTGATTTTTCTAAAATGATACGGCCGGTTAATTCCACTTCCATATCTGTACCCAATAATGATAAATTTTTATCATTCAATTGTATTAAAAGATTGGAAAGTATGGGTAAAGTTTGGCGGCGCTCGATCACAGCTGTAACCAATTGTAAAGGCTTCAATAAAATTTCACGATTAATTGTAAATTGCATTTTTTTCCTCAACTCGATAAAGTACGCAATAAATTTATAAAATCTTCCGCAACACCAGTATTCGTTTTTTTTAATTCTTGTATTTTTCGGAATGCATGTAATACGGTCGTATGATCGCGCCCACCAAAAGCCCGACCAAGTTCGGGCAAACTATGATTTGTTAATTCTTTAGCAAGTGCCATCGCAATTTGTCGTGCCCGCGCTAAAGACGAAGTACGCCGCTTAGAAAGTAAATCAGAAACTTTAATTTTATAGTATTCAGCGACTGTTTTAATAATATTATCTACTGTTACTAATTTATCTTGTAAAGCAAGCACATCTTTTATAGCTTCGCGTACTAACTCAAGTGTGATCTGTAATCCGGTAAATTGCGCATAAGCTACAACGCGTTTTAATACTCCTTCAAGCTCTCTTACATTAGAATGAATTCGTTTCGCAATAAAAAAAGCAACTTCTTGAGGTAAACTTATTTTGGTTTGCTCAGCTTTACTAATTAAAATAGCAACTCGAGTTTCAAGATCAGGGGGTTCAATCGCAACAGTGAGACCCCAACCTAAGCGTGATTTTAAACGCTCCTCGACTCCTGACATTTCTTTAGGATATCGATCACAGGTTAATACTATTTGCTGCTGACTTTCTAATAAAGTATTAAACGTATGAAAAAATTCCTCTTGCGAACGATCTTTCCCTGCAAAAAATTGAATATCATCAATCAACAAAGCATCCAACGAACGATAATAGGTTTTAAAATCATTAATTGTATTAGTTTGCAGCGCTCTAATCATATCAGCAACAAAACGTTCGGAATGCAAATATAACACCTTGGCATGTGGATTTTTATTTAAAATGGCATTACCAATTGCATGCATTAAATGCGTCTTACCTAATCCCACTCCTCCATAAAGTAATAAAGGGTTATACGCCCCTCCGGGATTTTCTGAAACCTGTACCGACGCGGCACGTGCTAATTGATTAGATTTACCTTCGACAAAATTAATAAATGTAAAGTTTGAATTTATATGAGTTGCTGAAATTTTAGCAATCTTAGATTTCCCTTTAGAATCTTGGGTGTTTCTTAATATTGGAGATATTTGAGAGGCTTGATTATTACGGCTACCAACTCTCAATATAACTTCCGGTGGAGCTTCATCTAATTGAGTTAAAATCTGATTGATATGGACCAAAAACCTCTCATTTACACAATGTAATACAAATTGGTTAGGTGCCCAAAGGACAAGCTGATCTTCCTTTTGTTCTGCCTGCAACGGCCGTATCCAAGTATTAAAATCTTGGAGCGATATATGATCTTGTAATCGATCTAAACATTTTTGCCAAACGAACGTTGCTAAAGCGGTTGCCACAATAATTCCTCTATCACATAAATAAAAGGTTTAGCCGACCTAAGTTCATATCATAATTTGTATAGCTAATCTAGCCTAAGCTTATTAAAAACAAGTAATAGTAACTTATGCGTAATTTTTATATGCATAAAAAAATAACTAATCTTAAAAGGGAAAAAATACATTCGCCGCAGATTACAAAACTGTTAATTATATAAACAATTCACTTCTAAAAACATTTAAATCTATTCCTTATTACTTCTATTTTACTCATACTTATAATTTTCTAATCTGTTAATAAATGTACACTAGCCTGTGTGTATATGTGGTAGAAAAAAACGATAACTAGCTTGACATAAAATTTATAGCAAGTCATTCACATTTATTCCCAACTTATTCGGGTTTAATTTTAAAGCTAACTCTATGAAAAGTATGATAAAAATATAGTTAATAACAGAAATATCCTTGCTTAATCATCACTCCTATTTATTTAATATAATTTATTATAATAGTAAGGGATAAAAGTATTGGATGAATAAAAACTAGTGGGTATCTACCCACCTTGCTTATATATCTGAAAAGATATTAATCAATCTGTTTAATAGACTAGACTTAAGAAATTAAGCGATCAAACTAAAAATTGACCTCCTGTATTGGAAATACACATTAAAATTTGTTGAGAAACTGTTCTTTAAACATAAAAATTGCTTTCAAACGGCATTTCAGAATTGATGAATTGACAATCGAAATGGGGTCACCTAAGATACGTCATCTTTAATAGGTAAAAGACCCTTTAGGGTAGTTAAAATTATGAAAAGAACATATCAACCCAGTAATCTTAAACGTAAGAGAACACATGGATTTAGAGCGCGGATGGCTACAAAAAAAGGGCGTTTAATCCTAAAACGACGTCGTGCAAAGGGTCGCTTGCGCTTAACTGCCTAATTTTAAGTTATTTTTTCATTTGAGAAAGGGTAACCAAGGTTTCGTTAGGTCATTACGGCTACAACGATCAGAAGATTTTCAACAGGCTTTTCGATTAGGGAATAAACAGAACCAAGGTGGTTTAGTTGTTTATACTAAGCTTAATGGTTTAAGTTATGCTAGGTTAGGCTTGGCTATTGCTAAAAAAATAGTTCCAAGTGCTTCAGATAGGAATCGGCTAAAACGCCTCATTCGTGAAAGTTTTCGGCTTAATCAAGGTAGGTTACCAGAAGTAGATATTGTCATAGTGGTTACGAGTCGGTCTTTATATAACAATCAAGTTTTGTTACGTGATTTAGATAAACAATGGTCAAGGTTAGAAGTTTATTACAAAAGAGCCTGATCTTTTTATTGCAGGTTTACCGTTACCTTATTAGTCCTTTAATAGGACAATATTGCCGTTTTTATCCAACTTGCTCCAAATACGCTCTAATTGCGATTAGGCGATTTGGTTCCTGTAAAGGATCCTACATGACAATACGTCGACTATTGCGTTGTCATCCTTGGCATGCAGGTGGCTATGATCCTGTTCCGCCTCTTCCTGTTTCTAAACTACCAACCAAAATGAGTTAATCAATATGGAACTGGCTCGTGTTTTTTTATTAGGCGCCTTGTTTTTAATTGCATTTATGTTATGGAATGCATGGCAAAATGAATATCCTCCTAACAGCCAAGAAATTGGATCTGCAAATTTTGTAAAAAAGCAGTTAGTTACTAAAGAAATAAAGTTACCAACCCAGAGTGAAACATCGATTGTTTCAGCTAGAAATGCCCAACAACAACGTTTTATTCATGTAAAAACTGATGTTCTTGATATTTGGATAGATACTTTAGGAGGGAATATTGTCAAAGCAAGCCTTTTGCAATATCCACAGCACCCAAACCAGGTTAGTTCTACTCCATTTCAGTTACTAAGCCCTAATGCAGCTAATTATTATGTTGCCCAAAGTGGGTTAGTATTGTCTGATAAGAAACAGATATTTCAATACCATAGCCTTAAAAATAGTTATAGTTTAGCGCCTGGGCAGTCTGAGCTTAGGATTAATTTAATCTGTGACACTTGTGGAAAAGCGCAAATTCAAAAGCAATTTACATTTAAAAGGGATGATTATTTAGTTCCAATAAGCTATCAAATATCAAATCATTCATCTTCTATTTGGCAGGGACGTTTTTATTTTCAATTCCAACAAAAGAAAATTGCTCAAGAACATAGTTTATTCAATATTAGCTCTTATACTGGCGGGGCCATTTCAACTCAAGACAAACCTTATCAAAAGATTAGTTTTGATAAAATGGCCCAAGGAAATATTTCATTAGCTACTCAAAATGGTTGGGTGGCTATGTTACAGCATTACTTTTTAAGCGCTTGGATACCTCCCATTGGTCAAGAGTTTCATTTCTTTAGTTATGCAAAAGGCGATATTTACACTTTGGGAATGGTAGGTTTGCCCATTCAGATTCTGCCAGGCATGGAGTTTGTAAGTCAGAGTCAGCTTTATCTGGGTCCAGAAATTATGGATCGTTTAAAAGCCGCGGCTCCTCACTTAGATTTGACTGTCGATTATGGAATTTTATGGTTCATTTCCATGGCGCTTTTTTGGTTACTTAAGCATATTCATCAATATGTAGGGAACTGGGGATGGTCGATAGTTATAGTAACCATTTTGATTAAATTGGCTTTTTATCATTTGTCGGCAAAAAGTTATCGTTCAATGGCTAGTATGCGCAATTTGCAGCCGCGTTTACAGGCCCTAAGAGAGCGTTATGGCGATGATAAGCAAAAGTTAACGCAAGCTACCATGGAGCTTTATAAAACCGAGAAAGTAAATCCTTTGGGAGGGTGTTTGCCTATATTGGTGCAAATTCCAGTATTTATAGCTCTCTATTGGATGCTTTTAGAGAGTGTCGAGTTACGACAAGCACCATTCATACTTTGGATTCATGATTTATCGACCAAAGATCCTTATTATATTTTACCCATTTTGATGGGTATCACTATGTTTGTTCAACAGCGTCTTAATCCGCCACCTCCAGACCCAACACAAGCTAAAGTGATGCAATTTTTACCTATTTTCTTTACTGCTTTATTTTTGAATTTTCCTTCGGGATTAGTATTATATTGGGTTGTGAATAATACACTCTCAATTTTACAGCAATGGTATATTATGCGTCGAGTAAGTATTGATCTATCAAAAAAGAAACGATGATTTGCGGTTAGAAGTGAGTGAACAATTTTGAAACAACTTTAACTATAAATCGTGAAACAATTGTAGCTTTAGCTACTCCTTCTGGTAGAGGGGGGGTAGCTGTTATTCGTGTTTCAGGTTTAAATATTCAACATATCGCTCTTCAATTACTGGGTCGACTACCTAAAAAAAGATATGCTGAATATCTGCCTTTTTTATCTGATGATGGAAGTGTAATCGACGAAGGTCTTGCTTTATACTTCCCTGCCCCGAATTCTTTTACAGGTGAAGATGTACTCGAGCTACAAGGTCATGGAGGGCCTGTTATTGTAGATTGTCTATTAAAGCGTGTTATTCAGCTTGGCGCTCGATTGGCCAGACCCGGTGAATTCACTGAGCGGGCATTTTTAAATTCAAAACTTGACCTTGTGCAGGCAGAGGCTATTTCTGATTTAATCGATGCTGAAACAGAGCAAGCAGCGCGCGCAGCTATAAGGTCGTTACAAGGAGATTTTTCGCGCCGCATTAACCAAATGAGAGAAACTTTAATAGAATTAAGAGCATGGTTAGAAGCGGCAATAGATTTTGTTGATGAAAATATAGACTTTTTAAAAGATACCCAAGTTGTAAATAAATTACATTCTATCCTTGATAATATCCGAGAAATAAAAAATTTAGCTAAACAAGGCACTTTAATACATGAAGGTATAAACTTAGCTATTATTGGACCACCCAATGCAGGAAAGTCTAGTTTATTAAATAGATTAACTGCACAAGACTCTTCTATTGTGACTTCGTTTGCCGGTACAACTCGCGATGTTATTAGAGAGAAGTTCCAAATAGAAGGTTTGTTATTAAATATTGTTGATACTGCGGGATTAAGAATAACCACTGACGAAATTGAAAAAGAAGGTATTAAACGAACATTGGTTGAAATAGTTAAAGCTGATTTAATTTTATGGGTCGTTGATCATGCGACGACACCTATGAACGATTTAAAATTTTGGGAAGAACAAAAGAGTTTTTTTAATAGTATTTTTAACGATAAAAGGATAGTTATTATAAGAAATAAAATTGATCTTAAAAAAGAAGCAGCGACTTTAGATAAAGAAATTGGTTTTGATGTAATAAAATTATCTGCAAAAACCAGCGAGGGATTAACTTTACTTTTTAATTATTTAAAAAAATGTGTGGGTTATAATAATACTTCAGAAGGAAATTTTAGTGCTAGACGAAGACACATAGAAGCTTTAAATAATACCGAAGTTGCTTTATATAATGGAATGAAGAAATTAGAAAACAATCAATTTCCTGAGTTGCTAGCTGAAGATTTATTAGAAGCCCAAAATTATTTAGGAGAAATTACTGGTAAATTTACATCAAATGATTTACTAGGAAAAATTTTCTCAAATTTTTGTATAGGAAAATAAATTTTTATCATTTATTTAAATCTTGGATAGCATTTAGAACAATTTGCGGAGTTAATTGCTTTAAACAATTGAAATGAACAAGAGGACATATTCTTTCGAAGCAAGGACTGCAACTAAGTTTTAGATAGATTATCTTAGCTTTTACTGATAATGGAGGCGTAAATTCTGGGTTACTTGAACCATAGAGTGCAATTAAAGGACGATCCAATGCCGCAGTTAAATGCATCAGTCCAGAGTCATTACTTATAACTAACTCTGCAAGGGATAAAATATGTAAAGCCTCTAATAAAGTTGTTTTACCAATCAGATTGATACAAGCATTGTTAGTTAAGTTTAGAATTTTCTTTCCTATAGATTCATCAGCTTTAGAGCCAAGCAATACAATTTGCCAATCTTTAGCTTTTTTGTAAATTGCAATTTCTGCAAAATATTCTGCAGGCCAGCATTTTGCAGGACCATAAGCTGCGCCAGGGCATAATATTAATAATGGTTTTTCTTCAATTGAGAATAAGTTTTTAAGTTTTATAATTTCTTGATTGTTGTTAATCTCGAAATGAGGTTGAAAAATTTTCCAATCCAAATTTTGATTAGTTGTGTTTTTTATATTTCCTAACGCGAGAAAGCGTTGGACCATTAAAGGAAATTTATTTTTATTCAAGATTCGCCAATCATTTAGTAAACCAAAACGCATTTCACCAAGCCACCCAGTTCTTAAAGGAACGCGGGCAGCAAAAGGAATTATTGCAGATTTCCATGAGTTGGGAAGAATAATTGCTTGATGGTATTTTTTATTTCTTAATATTTTTCCAAGCCGCCAGCGTTTTTTTAATTGAAATTGAGTGTGTCCTAAGGGCATGGTAAATATTTCGTTAATTTCGGGCATCACGGAATACAATTCATGGCTCCAAGCAGGAGCTATTACGTCGATTACTGTTTCACAGTTACGTTGCTTTATGTATTTAAGTAAAGATTGTGAAATGACTATATCGCCTATCCAAGCTGGGCTGATAATAAGAATTTTTTTTGGGCCATTCATTGAATAAATTCCAGCAAGAGCTCTAACTAGGTTCTTTTT
>JBDLTN010000046.1:0-11531 GCA_039805785.1 Pseudomonadota bacterium
CTGACTGTGCCTAATTCTTCAGCTAAATCCAAAAGACTTTTTTTATCCACATCGCGTATCACCGGAACCACTAAACCTTCCGGCGTATCGACAACAATCCCAATATGATAATATTTTTTTAGAATTAATTCTTCACCATCTGCTGATAAAGAAGCGTTAAAAGAAGGAAAGGCTTTCAAACTGGTCACTACGGCTTTCATAATAAACACCAACGGTGTTAATTTGATATGCTGTTTGGCAGCAAATCCCGCTTGAGCTTTACGAAATACCTCCAACTCGGTGATATCCGCTTCATTAAATTGGGTTACGTGTGGGACTAATAACCAATTACGATGTAAATACTGTGCCGTTAATTTTTTAATTCTTGATAAAGCCTGCTTTTCGGTTTCACCAAATTGATTGAAGTCTATTTCTGGTGCACTAGGCAAGCTCAGCTGGCTATTCGAAGCTTGATTTAAATGCGCTTTGACAAATTTCTGTAAGTCTTCTTTGAGAATACGATCTTTTTGTCCGCTACCCTTTATTTTATTCAGATCAATACCAAATTCACGCGCCAGACGTCGAACACCGGGTCCGGCATGGATATCACCCTGATCTTCATCATCATCTTTGGCTAGTTCTTCCTGTATCGCACCAGAATGAGTTGATGTTTCTACTTTAGGTATGAGTTCTGGTTCAGCAGTTTTTACAGCATCAGAACTCGGTTTTTTTTCTAAATTCGTTACAGCCGTCGTATCGGTGGATTTTTCAACCGGGGCACTGGATTCTTCTGTTTCTAAAATAGCAATTAAATCCCCTTTAGAAACTTTATCCCCAACCTTAACTTTTAATTCTTTTAATTTTCCTGTAATAGGTGATGGAATATCCATCGATGCTTTATCACTTTCTAGCGTAATGATGGCATCTTCAATAGCAATTTCTTGGCCTATTTTTACCGGTATTTCGATAATAGCTGCTGCTGCAACATTACCTAAATCGGGTACATATATTTCTTTTAAACTAGACAAACGTTTTCTCCTCAATACTCTTCGCACTTGAATTTTTGTCTGTGTTGCCGCTCAATTCGCAATCCTCATCTATCTTGAATACATTCCGGTTGCTTATTTTCACGGCGCCTTGACAAAAAATCAATTGCTGCGAGTCACTATTTTTGCACTTGAATTTTTGGCTATGCTGCTGCTCAAATGGTAAAAGGATTTGGCTTTTCAGGATCAATAGTATATTTCTTTAAAGCTTGCTCGATTTCCGTTTTACTCACTAAACCTTCTGTCATTAAGCCATATAAACTGGCAATAGCAATATAATAACGATTCACTTCGAAAAATTGACGTAATTGTTCGCGCGTATCACTACGTCCATAACCATCGGTTCCCAGCACAATATAAGGCGCTTTCACAAACCCACGAATTTGATCCGCATTTAAGCGAATATAATCGCTAGCCGCTATTACAGGACCTGTTCGATCCTGTAAACATTCTGTGACATAGCTCTGTTGTTCATTATCTGGATGTAATAAATTATGCCGTTCAACATTTAATGCTTGTTTACGTAACTCTGAAAAACTGGTTACACTCCAGATATCCGCCGTTATCGAAAAATCTTTCTTTAATAATTCTGCAGCCGCTATCACTTCATTTAATATCGTACCAGAACCTAAAAGCTGTACGTGACGTTTTCCGGGTTTACTTTCTGATAATAAATACATTCCTTTTAAAATCCCATCCTTATTGGCCGAACCTAAGCCAGGATGTACATAGTTTTCATTCATTAAAGTCAGATAATAAAAAACATTTTCTTGTTCTTGCAGCATCCGCCGTAAACCGTCTTGAATAATGATGGCTAACTCATAACCAAAACAAGGATCATACGCCACACAATTAGGTACAACTGAAAAAAACAATAGATTATGTCCATCTTGATGTTGTAAACCTTCTCCAGCTAAGGTGGTTCTGCCTGCAGTAGCACCCAAAATAAATCCGCGTGCTTGCATATCTCCCGCGGCCCAAACAAAATCGCCAACACGTTGATAACCAAACATTGAGTAATAAATATAAAAAGGCATCATGCTTAGGTTATTCGTACTATAAGAAGTCGCTGCTGCCATCCACGAACAAAATGCCCCTCCTTCATTAATGCCTTCTTCTAACAATTGACCTTTTTTATCTTCGCGATAATACATTAATTGACCCGCATCGACAGGATCATAAAGTTGACCTACGGGAGAATAAATTCCAATCTGACGAAATAAACCTTCCATACCAAACGTACGTGATTCATCGGGGACTATCGGGACTATACGCGGACCTAAGGTTTTATCTTTTAATAGATGACGCAGAATTTCTACAAATACCATTGTCGTAGAAATTTCACGCTGTTTCGAACCGAGTAAAATAGTTTCAAACTGACTTAATGGCGGCGCCATTAAACTTTCATCAGCATGGGTACGACGTGCAGGCAAATAACCGCCCAGTTTTTTACGCTGTTGTTTTAAGTAATTAATTTCAGGACTTTTTTCACCGGGCCGATAAAAACTTAAATTTTCAACCTCAGCATCACTCATTGAGAGTTTAAAACGATCTCGAAATGCAATTAATTGTTCTTGAGTCATCTTTTTTTGTTGATGCGTAATATTTTGACCTTCACCTGCGGTACCCATACCATAACCTTTAATGGTTTTAGCTAAGATCACCGTCGGTTGGCCTTTATGCTCAACGGCAGCTTTATAAGCTGCATAAACCTTTTTAATATCATGACCACCGCGTTTTAAAAGCCAAAGTTGCTCATCACTCATATCGGCAACCATCGCTTTTAATTCTGGATATTTCGCAAAAAAATGTTCACGAATATAAGCACCATCCTTAGCACGAAAATTTTGATATTCACCATCAATAGTTTCCATCATTAATTGTGGTAACAAACCTTGTTTATCTTTCTTAAATAATGGATCCCAAGCACTACCCCATAAAACCTTATTAACATTCCAACCTGAACCGCGAAACACGCCTTCTAATTCTTGAACGATCTTGCCATTACCACGTACCGGTCCATCAAGCCGTTGTAAATTACAATTAATCACAAAAATAAGATTATCCAATCTTTCCCGGGCAGCAATGCAAAGTGCACCGAGTGATTCAGGCTCATCCATTTCACCGTCACCACAAAACATCCAGACCTTTCTATCTTTGTTATCTAAAAGACCACGGTTTTGTAAATACTTCAAAAAGCGTGCCTGATAAATTGCCTGCATGGGACCTAAGCCCATAGAAACGGTAGGAAATTGCCAAAATTCTGGCATTAACCAGGGGTGAGGATAAGAAGAAAGACCTTTTCCGCCAATCTCTTGGCGAAAATGCGCTAATTGTTCGTTGGTTAAACGCCCTTCTAAAAATGCGCGCGCATAAATACCGGGCGAAGAATGACCTTGAATATATAATAAATCTCCAGCGTGCTCAGAATTTGCTGCATGAAAAAAATGGTTAAAGCCCACTTCATACAAGGTTGCCGCCGAGGCATAGGTCGCTATATGCCCACCCAATTCCGTAGAAACCTTCCCGGCCTGTAATACCATCATCACCGCATTCCAACGAATGAGTGCCGCAATCCGTCTCTCTAGCTTTTCATCACCCGGAAAGGGAGGTTCAAGCTCGACAGGAATTGTATTGACATAGGGAGTATGTAGGCAGGCGTTAAGGTCTAAACCTCGTTGCCGAGCCTTATTGATGAGTTGCTGGATAATAAATTCTGCTCTCTCTGTCCCTTCAAACTTTAAGACAGATAAAAGCGCATCTATCCACTCTTTGGTTTCAAGCGGATCCTTATCTAAGTAAGGAGATTGCTGAGTCATAATATAGGCTTACCCTTTAGAAAATATTCTTATAGTGTCTTTGTTTATTTTTTGCGCAACTACTTAGCGACCTAATTATAACAGCACACCGAGTGTAACGGCGAATACGACAATCAAAAACAGAATCAAATCACGATCGATTAATTTTAAAGCAGAGACATAGCTCTCATCGTTTAATTCAGCCGTTTCATCGAGTCCTAATGCAATACGACCACTTTTTTCAATCAATTCACGGTTAAACGAAACATCTCTAAATAAATAATCTAAACAAAAACGGCTGGTTTGTACAAAATTTCCAGCTAAAGCGAACAGAATTGAAAATAAACGTATCGGCAACCAATCCAATAAAGCTCGAACTTGTTGCGCCGATTTTCCTAACGCAGGATAACTGGCATGAATGTGAGCAGAACGTTCAACCAAACGATACACTAATGCGGCAATGGGACCTAACAAAGCCATCCAAAAAATCACTGCAAACAATGATTCATTGGCTTGCCAAAATATCGGCTGATGGATTTGCTTATTATCAAAAATATTGGTAGGACCTAAACAATAAAAAAGCACCGCAGCACCTATTAAAAATGCTAACAAGCCTTGTATAAAAGCAGCACTTAAAAAATAAATAATCGCCACAGGGATAACGATAGGTAACACAACCAACAATAATGGAATAAAATAGTGCTGTGTCCAACTCATTTTTTTAGTGATGTCATCAATTTTACTGACATACTGCTCAAACCAATTAAACCGTGCGAGAAAGTTCCCTCGATGTAAAAAGCGTTCTAAACCCAAGCACAGTAACAATGTAATAAATGTCATAACCTTCCTCCGGGCATCCAGCCCTTTTGTTTAAAAATTATTATTCGATTTTTACTCTTCATACTTAAATTTTTCTGTAATGCCATGCTATTCGATCCATAGAACCTGACATATATCAAAAATCTCATCCATGAGTCATTCTTCGCGATATAAAATGTAAAGAGTATATATTAAAAAGACCTAGTTTAGTCTACTCGCATCTTTTCATTCAAGGCCAAAGGTGTGGGATATCGTAAAACAACCCAATACGATGAGCCAATAAATGTCAAAATAGTGACCGCTTGGATCAAGTAGTTTGCTTTACCACCAATTAATGCAGGTGTTGTCTCAGCCGCTAAATAAGCAATCAATAAAGAAAATTCACTGGCTTGCCCTAAACGTACACCCACTTCTCGCGCTATATATTTTCTTTCACCTGACATTTGCAGCAATACCTGAAATAGCCAAGGTTTGATTAATAATACCATCGCTGCCAATATACAAGCCGGCAAAATTACCATCGGTAAATAATTTAAATCAAAACTTGCACCCACTGCAAAGAAAAACATAATTAAACAAAAATCACGCAATGGTTTTAAATTATCAGCGATGAACACGGCAATCGGTCCTTCCGCTATCGACACACCCGCTAAAAAAGCACCTATTTCTGCAGATAAGCCTAAGACGCGCGCCAATTCCGCTAATCCTAGACACCAACCTAAGGCCACTAAAAAAAGATATTCTTGTACGCGATCAAAACGAATAAACAATTTGCTGATGAAATAACGTTGTACCACAAAAGCAAAAGCCAACAATGAAGGAAAAGTAATTAAGGTCAAGCCCAGATCGGCTAATTTAGAACCGGTCATATGTGCACCATGCACAAATAGCAACATACCTATCGCTAATAAATCTTGCAGTAATAAAACACTGATCATTGTTTCACCAATCGGTTTATGGTGTAACGCTAAGGTGGGCAATAACTTAAGACCGATAATCGTACTCGAAAAGATTAAACTCGCCCCGATTAATACACTTTCTAACAGAGTAAAGCTAAACAAATAACCCACTGCAAAACCGATGGTGGTAAATAGCGCACTGAAAACCAAGGTGACTATCGCTGTTTTACGTAAACTTCGAAAAAATTCTTGCGGGGTTAAATCTAAACCAACCAAGAATAACAAAAAGATAACGCCCTCATCGCCAATGTCCCGTGCTAAACTCAAATTCGGCACTACCTTCAGACAGCTAGGACCTAATATCACGCCTAATAGGATATAGGCCACTAATAAAGATTGACGAGTGTAGAGAGCTATAGTCGCTAATACAGCAGCGCCTGTGAAAATAATAAAGACAGAAAAAACAAAACTATGATCCATTATTCCTCCAAGCAAAGCAAAGAGGCATTACCTCCGGCTGCTGTCGTATTGATGGATAAAGAACGTTCCAAACACAAACGAGGTAGATAATGGGGTCCTCCTGCTTTAGGCCCAGTTCCAGAAAGACCTTCACCACCAAACGGCTGTACACCCACCACAGCACCTATCATCGAACGGTTAACATATTGATTGCCGACATGTACCTGACGGGAAATACTATCCACGGTATGTTGTATGCGACTTTGTATTCCTAAGGTCAAACCATATCCCGTATGATTGATAGCATGGATCACCTGTTCACGATCCTTAGCGGCATAGCGAATAACGTGCAAGATAGGACCAAACACTTCTCGCTTCAAAAGATCTAAACTACTTATTTCAAATAGACTTGGCGCAAAGAAATTCGTTTGATCCAATTCACTAGGTAGCTTGCATTGATAAAGCAATGTCGCTTCTTGAGACATACGATCAAAATGTTCTTGTAAGGTTTTTTTTGCAGCACTATCGATCACAGGGCCGACGTCAGTAGCCAATTCACTCGGATCACCTAATTTTAGCTCCGCCATCGCACCGCAGAGCATTTCAATTAACGCATCTGCCATTTCCTCTTGCACAAACAACACACGTAATGCCGAACAACGTTGACCGGCACTACCAAAAGCTGAGTTCAATACGTCAGCCACCACTTGTTCTTTAAGCGCGGATGAATCAACGATCATCGCATTCTGTCCGCCTGTCTCTGCAATGAAAGGTAAAATTCCCCCTTCACGACTCGCCAAACCTTGATTGATTTCACGTGCCGTTTCAGTAGAACCGGTAAATACTATTCCTTTAATTCGCGGATCAAAGGTTATTTTTGGTCCAATCACTGCACCACTTGCTGGCAATAATTGTAAAACCTCTCCAGGAATTCCCGCTTCGTATAAAAGTTGTACCGCAGCAGTCGCTATTAAAGGGGTTTGACTGGCCGGTTTAGCAATCACAGTATTTCCAGTCACTAAAGCGGCAGTTACTTGGCCAATAAAAATAGCTAAAGGAAAATTCCAAGGGCTAATACAAGCAATCACTCCTCTACCTTGGACACTTAACCAATTTTCTTCACCGGTAGGTCCTGGTAATAACTGTGGGACTAAATCTAAACGAGCACGCATAGCATAGTATCTACAAAAATCTACCGCTTCGCGCACCTCGGCTAATGCGTCATTTAGTGTCTTACCTCCCTCTTTGATCGCCAACGCCATAAACTCACTTAAGCGTTGTTCAAAAAGATCCGCGGCGCGTTCCAAACAAGCTGCACGTTGTTCCACCGGTGTATTTGCCCAAGTAAAGTTCTTTTGATGAGCGTAACTTATTGCCTGTTCTAATTGCTCAGCACTCGCTAAACTAACATGCCCAACAATTTCTTGTGGATTCGCCGGATTGCGGATTGCTCGCAGTTCACCCGCTTCGATTAATTCACCTTTAATTAAAGGTCCAGCACGATAGGATTTTTTAGCAGCGGCATCTATTTGGCTCGCTAAAGGCTCCCAGGTTTCACTATCAGCAAAGTCAACACCACGAGAGTTTTTTCGACCCGGCTCATAAATCGCTCTCGGCAATGGAATTTTAGGATGCGGAATTGTTCCCAATTCCATTAATTTTTGCAGCGGATCCTCTAACATCTCTGCAATAGGAATGGTCGGGTCAATAATGCGGTTAACAAATGAGGTATTTGCGCCATTTTCCAACAAACGTCTCACCAAATAAGCGAGCAAGTCTTCATGTCCGCCTACTGGCGCATAAACACGACAAGGAATATTGAGATGCTTAGGTCCGACAATATGATCATACAAGGTATAACCCATGCCATGTAAACATTGCATTTCAAAATCGCGATTCTTTCCAGCCAATTCAAGTATTGTCGCTAACGTATAAGCATTATGTGTAGCAAATTGTGGATAGATTTCTGCCGTATGGGCTAATAATTTTTTGGCACAGGCCACAAAACACACATCCGTCGCTGCTTTGCGCGTAAATACCGGATAGGATTGTAATCCCTTTAATTGGGCATTTTTAATTTCAGTATCCCAATAAGCCCCTTTAATTAATCGTACCATCCAACGTTTATTTTGCTTTTTAGCGAGATCAACTAACCAATCAATAACAAAAGGTGCACGCTTTTGGTAAGACTGCACTGCCAAACCAAATCCTTCCCAGTGCGCTAAATCGGGATCGCAAAATACCGCACCGATAATATCCAATGAAATATCTAAACGATCTGCTTCTTCAGCATCAACTGTCAATGTGATATTGTGATCTTTTGCCGCTAAGGCAAGGGTTTTTAATTGTTTAGTTAAAAAAGGAACAACCGCCGCTTTTTTAGCAAACTCATAGCGTGGATGTAATGCAGACAATTTAATTGAAATGCCTGGTGCATCATTCAACGATTTACCTGCTGCCGCTTTCCCAATAGCAACAATTGCAGTTTGATAGGCTTGAAAATAACGTTCAGCATCTTTTTCGGTACGCGCTGCCTCGCCCAACATATCATAAGAAAAACGATAGCCTTTCGCTTCATAGGATTTTGCGCGTTTCAAAGCTTCCTCAATGCCTTGACCCATCACAAATTGACGACCTAATACCTGCATGGCTTGTTTAACCACTTTACGGATGATAGGTGCACTACTGCGCCCGACAAAACGACGTAAAACATTCCCTAAACCACTGGTTTGATCCGACTGTAATAGCTTGCCTGTTAATACTAATCCCCAGGTACTGGCATTAACAAAAAAAGAGGCGCTTTGACCAAGATGGGAAGCCCAATCTGCATTGGTTATCTTATCTTTTAATAAGGCATCGATGGTATCACTATCGGGTATCCGTAATAGTGCTTCTGCCAAACACATTAATGCTATCCCTTCTTCACTCGACAAATCATATTCGTATAAAAACGCATCCAATCCCCCTTTGGATAAACGTTGTGCACGAATCTGTTCAATTAATCTAGCCGCACGTTGCGCAATTTTTTCGGTCAGCTGGCGCGGTAAAGCAGCTTGCTGTAATAATTGTTTAACACAGGAAGTTTCATCAGCATAGTAAGCTTGCGCTATAGCCAATCTTAGCGGATTTTTTTTAACTGATATTAAAGGAAACGACATTCGAGCCTCTATAAAAAATTCAAAAATTATTTTTTTAAATACTTTAAGCAAAACTCCTGCTTAAAGAATAATTCATGGTGGTTGTCTTAAAATGTACTAATCGTACATGAGTTCATCAAGCGGGGTTTGAGTTGTTGAGCCTCCATTTTGCATCAACTCACATAGTACATCGGTAATACAAAGATAACGTAAAATATTCGGTGTCACTTCATCAAAATTTGCTTTCACTCCTAACAAAGATTGTTCTATCTCATCAAAAGTAACGCCAATTCCGTAACCTAAACACAGTGAACACAATTGATCCGCACGTCGGGCAATCGCTGGCAACAACCCTATTTCAGAAAAGACCTCATCATAGGTAATAGGTCTACCCTTTAAAGTGAAATTAGCCCGTAAGGATTTGGCAATGGAATGTAACGCTTTTTTTAATTCCATAGCCTATTCCTTCCACCACGGAACCGCTATCTTACGAGGGCCAGCCAGCACCGTACGTAACCAACGTAAAAAAACCGTAACAGAAAAACCATAACGTTCTAATAAACCAAAAAACGCCATAGCCACTATCGCCAATACAAAGCTCCAAATCCGAATATGGAGTAAAAACAAAAGCAGCGGAAAAGCCGCACGGGCATCGATTAAAAAAAATCGTGGTATACGTGCCGAATCACGCCAATGTGCTGCGGTAGGAACTCGTGACATAAATAGCCCCAAGACTCTCAATTTGGTTAATATTCTATCATTTATGGCGGGAATCATACAGCAACTCATTACAAATTTAAAGTTGAGGAATAACATAGTTTTAGGGTATTAGAAGTTAGCTCTAGCGACGCCTGAGTTTCACGAACGAGTAGTAAAGAGTCCCTAAAGTTAAGCGATCGCTCAGAAAGCCAAGCCTATTTGAGCAGGACTTTCAACTAGCGTTTTAGGATGGATGTAGGCCTACCGGCAATTCAATAACATTTCTTTAAAAAAATTTTTCGTAAACTCGGCGTTGGGGAATGTCGTTATTTAAATAACTTTTTTACATTGATAGGATGAATAAATTTCAGGATTCGCTTGACTCAACTTTAACTAAACGCTTTAATACGCAACTTGATGCAGTTTAAAAAAACACAATCGTGCTATAAATTTTAAACTTGAGTTTTTTTTATAAAAAACCGATCTAGACAACCAATGTCAACCGGGCCGAATAGCTCAGTCGGTAGAGCAGAAGACTGAAAATCTTTGTGTCGGTGGTTCGATTCCACCTTCGGCCACCAGAATAATCAAGCACTTATATCACTTATCCAAAAAATTTGTCTGCGCGACTTTTGCGCGACCTCCCAGTTTTACATGGACCTTTTAAGCACCGTGAGTAACGGTATACCTTGCCCTATTCCACAAACTTTATTAGCAGCATGAATTAAATTACTTAATTCCGCTTGTGAATAATGAGTAGTCATACGGCTACTTTTATGTCCTAATAAATCTTGACGATCTTCGAAGCTTACACCTGCTGCACGTAACCGCCGCCCAAATGTATGCTTAAGATCATGCACTCGCACCTTTGGTAATCCAGCACGAGCACGCGCCTTTAACCATGCTGAATTAAGCATACGCGTAGTAGGTTTCCCTAAATATGTAAAAACATAGTTAGGATGAATACCACGAACCTGATTAATGACAGAATGTGCAATATTATTTAAAACAACTAAGCGATCTTGACGATTTTTCACAAACTTTCCAGGAATTATAAATACTGAACTCCCATTAAAGCGAACTTCCCATTGCCACTGCAACTTACATACTTCTTGATCGCGACATCCTGTATTAACAGCAAATAATGCCATTCGCCTCAAGTGTACAGGCAACTCATTAAATAAACGTGCTTGCTCCTGTCGATCTAACGGATAAGGTTGCTGTCTATCCAATTCGGAAAATAACCGGATTTTTGGAGCAACAGCTATCCAAGTTAAACCATACTCATCTAACCATTCACTAGCCGCTAAATTTAAAATACGACGTACAATCTGTAACCCATGGTTAATCGTTCTCGTCTTTACACCCTCCTTGCGACGAACATCTATATAAGACTGCAAAGTTCCCATATGAATTCCGTCAAGAGGTAAATTTCCTATGAACCTATCAAGCATCCTAATGTTACCTGCATCAATATGAAAACTTGCCTTATGTCGATTTTCCATCAAATACTTAATTGCTGCCTCTTTGAAAGTCCGCTTAGGCCTCACTCCATAGACACTGGCTTGACGAATCTGTTCAAGACGTCGAATTAAGTGGAATAGTTCAGACTTGATGTGACACAAAGGAATGAGTAAGGTTACCCGTTTTGAGAAGTCGAGAAACTTTAATCAAAACACAAAGGGTAACCTTAGA
>JBDLTN010000047.1:0-11419 GCA_039805785.1 Pseudomonadota bacterium
CTTTCATTACTATGTAGCATCTAAGGTTACCCTTTGTGTTTTGATTAAAGTTTCTCGACTTCTCAAAACGGGTAACCTTACTCATTCCTTTGTGTCACATCAAGTCTGAACTATTCCATATCAGGCTAGCATAGTGAGTGTTTTACTAGCTACTACAACTGAAAAAAATATACTAAAGATCGTGAAAGATCAGATAGCAAAGGTTTTAGGTTCAACCTTATCTGCTACTAACAAGGAACAATCTTACAAACTTTTGTTTATCTTACCTACCTTAGCAACAACTGATATTATTGAAGTTGATATTACTCCCCTATCCGTAATAACTTGCAACCTAGCCGTTTGTAGCCCAGATAGTAAAATAAACAGAAAAAAACTAGAAAAAATGACTAAGACAATAAATGAATGGAAATATTCAATTAATAACAATATTAATTTATTTGGTTCTGGACCAGAATTCAGTTATGAGCATTTAAAACAAATTATAAATTATTATTTTTCTAACCATAACTTAAAATTAAAGCAAAATCCGACGTTAGAACAAGTCAGCGCCTGGAATGGTATTCCTTGTTATAAATGGCCAGAATTATTTTCAGATTCACACAAGCCAACTGAAAACAATTCTTATCTATTAAAGTTTGGTCTAAATTCTAGGGAAGAAGATCCTAAAATAGCTCTATTTGATAAACAAAACAGCGCAGCGTGTTCTTTATTTCCACAACTCGGAAAAGCAAAAATACTTTATCTCGAGAATGGGAAAGAATTGTTCTCAAAATTATTGTCTACACAAAACAATACTCAAGAAACAAAGGTATACCAAACACGAGGGGTTAGTTTCTTTAATTTACCCGAACCTAGTGTTGTACCAAACTCATCAACAGCTGCACCTGCTCTGCAGAATCATTTAACGCCGGGATATAGTTAAAACTTTCGCCACCTGCCTTTAAAAATATTGCTCGATAACGTTTAGAAATCTCTTCTAAGGTTTCTAAACAGTCGACAGCAAAGCCAGGACAAATTACAGTCACCTCTTTGATGCCGCGTTTTGGTAATTGTTGCAATACTTCATCACAATACGGTTGCAACCATTTGTTAGCACCGAAGCGTGATTGAAAGACGGTTTGATAATCAGTGTCTGCTAATTGCAAGCCTTCAGCAACTAAACGCACGGTGGTAACGCATTGTTGTTGATAGGGATCCCCGAATTCAATACAACGTTGTGGTAAACCATGAAATGAAAACAATAAATAGCTTTTTGGATGTGTTATTTGGTGTTCTTTTATCTTATTGGACAGCACTGCAATATAAAGTGGATGATCAAAATACGCTGCGATAAAGCGCAAATGTGGAATAACACGTTTTTGCTGGAGCAATTGACTAATTTTATCAAAACAACTGGCCGTCGTCGTCGCAGAATACTGTGGATATAAGGGTAAAATGGTAATGGAGGTGACATCGGCCGCTAACAATGCTTTTAACCCTGCTTCAATACTGGGTTGACCATAGCGCATTGCTAACACAACTCGATAATCTTTACCTAATTTAATTTGTAGCTGGTCGGCTAAACGTTGTGTATACACCGCTAACGGTGAACCTTCATCCATCCAAATACTTTGATATAGCTTTGCCGAACGTCGTGCGCGTATCGGCAAAATAACAGCTCTTAACAATGGCTGCCAAAACCATACGGGAAGTTCTACCACCCGCCTATCCGTTAAAAATTCAGCTAAATAATCACGTACTGCTCGAGGGCTCGGTGCTTGGGGTGTCCCTAGATTAATAAGTAATACGCCAGACTTCACGTACGAATACCTTTACCGCGATTCAGTAAATACAGATTAATAAAAAATAAAACCACACAACTAACCAATATAATCAGTAGTGCCGAAACCACAGGAATATCACTAATACCTAATAAGCCATAACGAAAACTGTTTACTATATACAAAATTGGATTAAACAAGGATAAATGGCGCCAAAAACTCGGCAATAAATCGATGGAATAAAATATTCCTCCAAGATAAGTTAATGGGGTTAATACAAAGGTAGGCACAATAGAAACATCATCAAACGTCTTAGCAAATAAGCCATTGGTAAAACCCGCTAATGAAAATAGGATCGTGGTTAATGGCACAATCGCAAATAGCACAAAAATATTGTAGACATGTAATTGTGTAAAAAATAAGGCTAGTATTGTCACTAATAAACCGACCAATAAACCGCGAGCGACACCCCCAGCAACAAATCCTGCTAACAATAAATAATTTGGCAACGGCGCAACGATCAATTCTTCGATACTGCGTTGAAAACGCATACCAAAAAAAGACGTCACCACATTGGTATACGCGGCGGTAATCACCGACATCATGATTAATCCAGGCGCAATATACTGCATATAACTATAACCTTCGATATTGCCTAAACGTTGGCCTATCAAATTACCAAAGATTAAAAAATAAAGTGTCATCGTTACCAAAGGTGGCAATAAGGTTTGCACCCAAATACGCAAAAAACGTTTTATTTCTTTGCGTAATAAAGTAATAAATGCGATCCAATAGACTTTTGCTTGCATAGTATTTAATCTTTTCTAATAACAGTCGTTAACATATATTTGTCAAAATTTTTAAGTTTTAGTTTGCTAGTGAACCATTTCCGTTATTATAACCATTTTCGTCATTGCAAGCGCACAGCAATCTATATAAGGACTAATAGATGGCCACGCTCACTACGTGAGCTCGCCATGACGAAATTGTTATTGCATGAGCTTGCAATGACGAAAATTGTTATTGCATGAGCTCGCCATGACGATTCTTGTTACTATGTAAATTCGCCAGGACAAAGTTTTTATTTCACGCAATACTTATTTATTTTTATTCGCTGCAATTAAATTCAGAAACAATTCTTCTAAGCGATTGGCTTTATTGCGTAAACTGGTCACCTCAATATGATGACCTTCTAAAAATCCAAATAAATTATTCAGCGATTGTTCCTTAGCGACATCGACTTCTAAGGTCACATTATCTAATAAACGCATAGCAAATGGTGATTGTGGTAATTCCACCAAGGGTTGCTTTAAATCAAACACAAAGGTTTCCATGTTTAACGTCGTTAAGAGCTGTTTCATACTGGTATTTTCGATAATGCTACCTTTGTCAATAATGGCAATGTTTTTACATAAATATTCTGCTTCCTCTAAGTAATGAGTGGTTAAAATGATGGTAATTCCCTGTTGGTTAATGCTGCGTAAAAATTCCCACATTGAACGACGAATTTCGATATCCACACCGGCGGTAGGTTCGTCCAAAATAAGTAATTTTGGTTGATGTACTAAAGCACGCGCTATCATCAAGCGGCGTTTCATACCGCCCGATAGTTGCATGGAGATTTGTTCGCGTTTATTCCAGAGATCGAGTTTTTTTAAATAGATTTCTGCGCGTTGTTTCGCCAAACGTCTCGGGACACCATAATATCCTGCTTGATAAACAATAACGTCTATCACCTTTTCAAAGATGCTGAAATTAAGTTCTTGCGGTACGATCCCAATACAGGATTTTGCCGCTTCTAACTCAGTGTCGAGATTATGCCCAAAGACTGCCACGGATCCAGCGGTTTTATTGACCAGAGAGGCAATAATACCAATGGTCGTTGATTTTCCAGCACCATTCGGTCCCAATAATGCAAAAAAATCGCCTTCAGCGACGTTAAGATCAATGTTTTTAAGCGCAATAACCCCATTATTATAGATTTTGCTCAGACCTTGGATACTCAATGCTTGCATAAGTTTAATGGCAGTTTAAAATGAAACTTAAATCAAGAGTATAACATGACAATGACAATACCATTCCCTACCGATAAACTTGCCAAGCCTTTGTTACCCCGGTCCCGCAGGGCAGCTTGAAGTCATGACGAGCTCAGCAGAACAACCGTTACGTCATCCGGCAACCATTGCGGTGATTTGCCATCCACACCCTTTGTTTGGTGGTACCATGCATAATAAGGTTATCTATACCTTAGCCCGTTGTTTCAATAGCATGGGCATTGCGAGTGTACGTTTCAATTTCCGAGGCGTTGGGCTCAGCCAAGGTGTTTATGATAATGGCATCGGCGAAACCGATGATGTATTAGCCATTCTCAGTTGGTTAAAACAAACTTGTCCTGAATCTGTCATTTGGCTAGCAGGTTTTTCCTTTGGTGCTTATGTCGCAGCACGTGCTGCAAAGGTTTGGCCTGCAAAACAATTGATTTGTGTTGCACCGCCTATTGAAAACTTTCCTTTTAAACAACTTCCACCCTTTTCTTGCCCATGGGTATTGGTACAAGGGGATGAAGATGAAGTTGTATCCGCTACCGCTGTATTCAACTGGGTGGATTCTTTAGAACAGCCACCCGAAGTCATTAAAATTCACGGGGCAAGTCATTTCTTTCATGGTAAGCTCATTGAACTGCGCGATCGCTTAATAACAACACTCAACAAAGCTGATTAAATGCAACCCTTAGCGGCTTACCAGCAACAAATAACACATCAAGTCTTGCAGGTTGATCAACAACAAGCATTAGCCATGCAAGCATTGCAAAAAGTGTATAATGAATTAACCAAACCCAAGCAATGGTTTACCACAAAAAAAACTTGCCAAGGCTTGTATCTGTGGGGCGATGTCGGTCGGGGTAAAACCTATTTAATGGATTTGTTTTACAATCACTTACCGGTTGCTAAATCGCGTTATCACTTTCATCAATTTATGCATCATATTCATGCAGAACTCGCGCAACTGCAAGGTCTATCAAATCCATTATCACGAATTGCTAAACGGCTACGTAAAGAAAGCGCTGTTATTTGTTTAGATGAGTTTTTAGTCCATGAAATTGGCGATGCCATGTTACTCGCACAGTTATTAAAGGCTTTATCTGCAGAAGCTATCGTATTAGTGACTACCGCTAATACGCCACCCGAAGCTTTATATGCAAACGGTTTGCAACGTGAACTTTTTTTGCCTGCCATACACTTAATTAAACAACATCTACGCGTTTTTCATTTAGCCAATAGCGTTGATTATCGACGTCAGCATTCAATCAATGCCGAAAATGCCTTAGTTTGGGTAATGAGTCCAACACAAGTACAAACTTTATTCGATACATTAAACAAAAACGCCAAAGTAGATTATCAAGCACTAATGATTAATGGCCGTATGATCTCACACTTAGGCTATAGCAAGGATGTCATCTGGTTTGATTTCAGTTCAATTTGCGCAATACCACGCAGTCAATTGGATTATTTAGCGATTGCACAGCGTTTTTCAACAATATTAATCAGCGATGTCAAACCTATCGGCGAATATGAAGATAATTTAGCCCGGCTGTTCATCCATCTCATTGATATTCTTTATGATGCAAATAACCAACTTATTCTCACCGCAACACAAGCTATCGAAGATATTTATCCTAAAGGTCGATTAAGTACCGAATTTAAGCGTACTAAAAGTCGTTTAGCGGCTTTTAAAGAAAAATCGAGTGGCTAACTAGGATTTAAGATCTTCAATGATCTTCTTATTTTAAAAAATTTTCCGCGAAAAGCCTGCTTAATACATTCTAGGTCAAATGCGAAAAAAACTCACAGCCATTGGATTTTTTGATAGTGGCTCGCGTAGTGAAGCAACCGGAATGTATTTAAGATACATAAGGATTGCAAATCGAGCAACAACACACAGTCAAAAAATTTAAATGCGAAAAGTATAAAAAAAAGGCGCAGAATGCGCCTTTTTTGTTGTCTATCTAAACTGCTGCTTTAAGTTTTTTTAATGGCTTAATTTTTACCACTTTTCGTGCAGGTTTTGCTTTGAAGGTGGTTGGTTCGCCGGTAAACGGATTAATACCTTTACGCGCTTTAGTCGCTGGTTTTTTTACAACAGTAATTTTATACATGCCTGGATGTGCAAAAGCACAGCCCGCTCTTACATGCGCATGCATAATCGACTGGAGTGTTTCTAAAACCTCAGCAATTTTTTTCTTAGGTAATTCAGTGCTTTCTACTAAACACTGTAGCAGCTCTGTTTTAGTAAAAGACTTTTTCACCGCGGCTAGTTTTTTACTAGCTGAGGTTACTTTAGCTTTTTTACGTGCTTTAGTCACTGGAGACTTTTTTTTAGCTAATTTTTTAGCCATGGTTCATATTCCTCTAAATTATATAAGGAGTAAACAGAAGGTTAGGATTCTATAAAATAGCATATTTCTAGTTTTTTGCTAGAGGTCGTTATAAATATTTTATGTGTATTTTTTTTTATATACTCACAGCAATTACGTTTTTTCAAGTGCTGCGCCTGTGCAGCAATCTAAAATTACATAGGGATTGCGTATTAAGCAGTAACACAGACAAAGATTCAAGTGCAAAGAGTATAAGAAAGTATCTTCATATATGTTGTAGAATTTGCACAACTATCTCAATAAAAATTAATAAAATGATCACGAATTCCAAGATACTGGAATAACGATGTTGCAGTTGACTATTTAACATCTCTAAAATTTCATGCGCCACATCAAGTTTATGGTTTAAAGCGGCTACTCTTTTAGGAATGTCTAAAAATTTTTCAGTCATTTCATAATAAGATTCGAGATTTGAATAACGCCAGAAATATTCCGGGACATCTAAATACTCACTACTCAAATTTACTGAACTGCGCGTCAAGAAAATTTCACCAATACGCTTAGAAATTTCCGAACGCGATAGTGAAATTTTCCCAAAGCGAGCTAATTCTTTAGGAAAATGACTATTTGCAAGTACCGTTTTATTTACTGATTCTTCATACGATTCAAGCTTTATCGATTGTGCTAAACCATAAGAAATAGCCAGTTTGATTTGGACATTATCCGATTCATCATTTTCTAGCGTAATCACATCGACATTAAAACGCTGATGCGGAAAAAGCCGAGTCTCTTTATCCAGATAATAAATGAAGCGATCCATTTCAATTTTTTCTAATGGATCGATAGAAAAGGGTTTAATTTCATCAATTATTTTTTTTTCTTGTTGCTTACGAAGATTCCAGGTTACAAAACAACCATGATTAAAGAAAAACAGATCGATGGGTTTATCTTGTTTTGTAACATACAGTACATTTCGGAATAATTTAGCAATATAACGCTTACTACGAAAAAAATCCGCAAGTAGACTTAATTTATAATTAGCTGCTGTACAAAAAGAAACGCAACGCATAATTCTGTCGTATAAAGATTAATTTTCTTCCAACAATCTACTATAACAGATCAAATAGATTTCTTGTTGTTTCGATGATGTGACACAATAAGCCGTCCAGATGTCTCAGGATATCCGACCACTTGCGGTATACCATTTTCTCGTAAACTAATGCGCTCAACGGATTGCCATTGAATTTTAGCAGCTTTTGCAGTATTTGCTCGGAAAATTTTTTCCATCATTAAACGATTAAATACTGGCTGCTTTTGTAAAGGTACGTGTGCCTCTAAAAAAAGCCTATGTTTTTCCCAACCAAACTTATAAGGGGCATCGATGATCGTGACCTTTTCCTTGCGGGCCACTTCTGCAAATAAACTTTCGATATCTTCTGGAAAGAGTCGAATACATCCCGCACTACTGCGTCGACCCACACCTTGAGAATCATTCGTACCATGAATCAAGTAAGTTGCTTGTTTAAGCCGCATTGCATAGCCACCCAATGGATTATCAGGGCCTGGTGCAACCTTTACAGGTAAATGCACTCCATCTTTAGCACGATCTTTGCGGATTGATTCTGGCACTACCCAAGTCGGATTTCGCATTTTTTCGGCAATCCAGGAAGGCCCTAACGGTGTATCCCATCCTTCTCGACCAATTCCTACTGGATAAGTTATCACCACATGTCGATGGGGTGGAAAATAATAAATGCGTAATTCAGCTAAATTAATCACTAAACCCTGTCGTTTCGCGGGCAAGATAAAACGGCTAGGAATAACCACAATGCTTCCTGCTTGTAGATGTTCAGGACTTAACATCGGATTGGCTTCTACCAACTCAAAATAGCCCATATCATAACGTCGACCAATTTTATTAAACGTATCGCCGGGTAATGCTTGTGTCCATTGCACCTGACCAACGATATCATCCCCGTGTGCAGGTAGCTTAAAAGTTAATGCAGAAGCGGGTGTAAAAATATTCCAATAGAAAAAAATCCCCATTGCTAAAAGAATTGCTCGTTTTTTAAAATTTCCAATTTTTGCAATAGAAGATGATAGTGTAGACATAATTATCAGTAAAAAAACAGCTTTTCTCAAAATTGGGTATTGTACAGCGAATGCATAATTACGCAACCACAGCAGCTTGCCAAAAATCGACGCTGCAAATAGAAAGAAGGAAGTCGGCTTTTTATCAGTAGTTTAACGTAAGTCAGAAGATTTTATTCTATACTACTACTATTTACTTTTACTAGGCTGACATTATGCTCTCGATTAGCAAACCGCAACGACGTTTTGCATTACAAAAAATTCCGCAATTTTTTCGAGTCGATAAACCGTTGTTAATTGGTTTGCTGAGTCTAGTCGGTATCGGTTTAATTATACTCTATAGTGCAAGCAACCAAAGCTTAGTCATCATTGGAAAACAAGCATTACGAATGCTGATTGCTTTTATTGTTATGTTAATACTTGCCCAAATTCCACCTTCCACTTATCGTGCCTGGACACCATGGATATTTATTTTTAGTTTCACATTGTTGCTCGCCGTATTAATTTTAGGCGTTGTCGGTAAAGGCGCGCAACGCTGGTTGAATCTGGGAATATTAAAATTCCAACCTTCGGAGCTGATGAAATTATCCGTGCCAATGATGTTGGCCTGGTATTTCCATGATAAATCATTACCACCTTCCTTGTTCAATTTATTCATTGCATTAATTATAATCGCCGTACCCACTTTATTAGTTATTAAACAACCCGATTTAGGGACCGCTTTATTAATACTTGCAGCGGGTTTTAGTGTTATTTTATTAGCCGGCGTCAGCGGACGTTGGTTATTACTCGGTGGCTTATTAACGCTAATTATCGCGCCTTTGGGTTGGCATTTCATGCATGAATATCAAAAATTGCGGGTATTAACCTTTTTAAATCCAGAGAGAGATCCGTTGGGCGCCGGTTATCATATCATTCAATCCAAGATTGCAATTGGTGCCGGTGGCCTTATTGGTAAAGGTTGGCTGCACGGCACTCAATCGCATTTACAATTTTTACCTGAACATACCACTGATTTTATCTTTGCAGTATGTGGCGAAGAATTTGGTCTATTGGGTGGTTTTATACTATTAGGCCTGTATTTGTGGATTGCTGCGCGTGGACTTTACATCAGCATGAAAGCACAAGACACTTTTTCGCGTTTACTCGGCGGCGGATTAAGCTTAAGTTTTTTTATTGCCGCTTTTGTAAATATCGGTATGGTCAGCGGGTTATTACCAGTAGTAGGCATACCATTACCCTTGATTAGTTATGGTGGAACATCATTAATTACTTTAATCGCCGGTTTTGGTATTCTAATGTCTATCCAAACACATAGAAAATTAGTTGGTAACTAAGGAAAGCAATATGATGAAGAAAAATACTTTAACCGGTAGCTTAATCACATTGCTGGTGTTAATTGCACTTTGTCTGACTTCTTGTACTGCTTATGCAAATAAACCTGAAGTACGCGTATTTATTGATAAGATGGTAGAAAAATATCATTTTGATCGTAAACAACTTCAACAACTTTTTAACACTGTCAAATCCAACCGCTCGATTATTAGTTCCTTTATTACACCTAAAGAACGTTTAACCTGGTCAGAATATCGGCCGATTTTTGTTACCACGAAAAGAGCACAAATGGGTGTAAAATTTTGGGATGCCCATGCAAAGACATTAGCTGAAGCGGAAACACGCTATGGGATCCCTGCCTCAATCATTGTTGCGATCTTAGGTGTCGAAACCCGCTATGGCGAGATCACGGGTAAATACCGTGTCATTGATTCTTTAAGTACATTGAGTTTCAATCATTCGCGGCGTGCAGATTTTTTTAAGCAAGAGTTAGAGCAATTCTTATTACTTAGTCGCGAAAATCCAGCCATAAATCCAAAAGTCACTAAGGGTTCCTACGCTGGCGCTATCGGAAAAGTACAATTTATGCCTAGCAATTACCGTCATCTTTCAGTAGATGCAACTCACAAGGGCTATAGTGATCTAATCAATAATTCCGACGATGCGATTCTTAGTATCGCCAATTACCTAAAAGCCTTTGGTTGGATCAAAACTAATCCTATTGCAGTCCCAGCACGCTTTTCCGCGCAAGCCTTACTCGCACTTCCCAAATCACAAGAGAATTTCACCGTAAAAGATTTTGCAAAATATCATATTTATCCTAAAAAACTAGTTTCTCCGCAATTGAAAACCTTTTTGATTACGCTACCGGTTAAGCATGGCAATGAATATTGGTTAGGCTTTAATGACTTCCAAACCATTAAACATTATAATTCCAGCTCACTTTATGCCATGGCGGTTTTTCAATTAAGTGAATTAATCCATCAACTCCATCAACAAGAGCATCAATCTCATGCCAAGAAAAAATAATGCTAAGCAAGGAAGCTTATTTTTTAAGATAATTTCAAGCTTTAGCTTAGGTTTAATCATCCTAAACTTAGCCAGTTGTTCATCTCCCTCCGGACCTAATTATCGCTATCATCTGCGACAAGACAAAGCCCCCCATTTTAGAATAAACACCAATCGAATTCCCAATGCAGTGCCCAAAGCAGAACCTTTAAGTAAACACGGCAATCCAAAATCCTATGTGGTTTTTGGACGTCGTTATTATGTCATGAAAAGCGCTAAAGGCTATCATGCTCGGGGTATCGCCTCCTGGTATGGAATGAAGTTTCATGATTTTAAAACCTCGAATGGTGAAATTTATAATGTCGCAGCGATGACTGCAGCTCATAAAACTCTACCCTTACCTACCTATTTACAAGTAACCAATTTACGTAATGGAAAAAAAATTATCGTAAAAGTCAATGATAGAGGTCCTTTTGTTAATAATCGCCTCATCGATCTTTCTTATGCCGCTGCAAAAAAACTGGATATGACTGGTACGGGTACTGCACCCGTTGCAATTACTGCCATTACCCCAGGCATTCATTTAGCACGTAATAAGACATCCATACACAGGGAAAGTTATGCGGGTTTGCACAAAAAACCGGTTCCTTATCTACAACTGGGACTATTTAAGCAACGCGCATCGGCACAAAAACTTGCAGTAATGGTTAAACAATGGACTCGCGCCAGTCAATGTAAGAACCTGTCTTTATGGTTTAAATAAATAGGAAAATAGGTTATAAAGATGCACGTGGAAATTAGTGGTAAAAAGAAAAATGGCTTATCCAAGTGACATAACAAACAAGCAATG
>JBDLTN010000048.1:0-11160 GCA_039805785.1 Pseudomonadota bacterium
TAGAAACATTTTTTGAGGGTAAAAAAATCTGGCAGGAAAAAGTTGACAGTCTTAACTTCAACTGACAGTAAGCACGACTGAAAAAACGGGTAACTGTCACATTAAGTTTGAACCACTACACTTTAAATAATCAAACACCCATATACTATTCTCAATGCCTAAATAAAAATTCCTCTATTTAAAAACTGGGGTAAGTTTGGGAGGTTTACAAAACCTAATAAACTAAAACTTAATATTGCTGCAGCAACCATCACTTCAATTAAACTAAATCCTTGTTGATAACCTACTAGCACCTAATTTTTCTCTTTTATGTTAATTAGTCATTTCCATTAATTATTATATTAGTAATTTAATAATTATGCAATTAAGCATACTCTAGCGCTTTTTATATTCTTAATATAGACTTCGATTCCTTGAAATCTTCATAAGAATAAAAAGAGATGATTAAATATGAAAAAAATAATAGGTGTTCTTATTAGTGTTGTTTTATTGTCAGCCTGTGCAGGAAATACACCTAACCCAATTCCTCAACACCAACCAGGAGATGAAAATCTAAGCTGTAGTGCATTGAGGCAAGAATTAATGGATAATCAAACCAAGATCACCAACCTCATTCCTAAGCAAAATAAAACCGGTAAAAATGTTGGCTTAGGTATTGCAGGCGCTTTTTTAATTGTTCCTTGGTTTTTTATGGACTTTTCTGATGCAGAACGCATAGAAATCCAATCTTATCAATTACGCGATAATTGGCTAAGTACTCTTTGCACTCAGAAAAAATGTTCTGCTTTACCCCCTGTTATTAAATTTCAGGGCCAATAATAAAACATTGACCAAAAAAATATTGTTTCTCTCCTATCCTAAATGATTTGGAATAAGAGAGATAACAGACAAGAATAGAACTTATTTATTTGTCATTTTTGCAACGATTTAACAAAAATTGCATAATTAAAGATACTGGTCGACCCGTCGCCGTTTTTTCTGGGCCACTTTTCCAAGCTGTTCCAGCAATATCCAAATGTGCCCAGCGCAGTTTTTTAGTAAAACGAGATAAAAAACAAGCTGCTGTGATACTCTTACCGCCACCAACGCCCACATTAGAAATATCGGCTACATTGCTATCAATTTGTTGTTGATATTCGTCCCATAGTGGTAACGGCCACACTCTATCTTGACTTTGTTGGCCGGCTTTCTCGATTTCCAGCGCAAGCTCCATATTATTAGTCATCATACCCGTCGCTACTGCGCCTAATGCAATAATAATAGCTCCGGTCAAAGTAGCCATATCAATTACCACATCAGGATTAAAACGTTCGCTATAGGTTAAAGCATCTGCCAAAATAAGGCGTCCTTCTGCATCGGTGTTAATAACCTCTACGCTGAGACCGGATAGTGTTTTTATGACATCGCCAGGCTTAACTGCTGTACCGCTAGGGAGATTTTCAGTTAATGGCATGATTCCTACTACATGTATAGGCAATTTAAGTTCTGTTACGGCTTTTAATATCCCCATTACACTGGCAGCGCCTGACATATCATATTTCATTTCTTCCATACCAGCCGCTGGTTTTAAACAAATCCCTCCAGAGTCAAAAGTTACTCCTTTACCAACTAACACCACTGGTTTTTGCTCTGTGGCTCCTCGATATTCTAAGGTAACAAACTTCACTGGCTCTTCTGATCCCTGTGCAACAGCTAGTAAGGCTCCCATTCCTTCTTTTTTTATGGCTGCTTCATCTAATAGAGTAAGAGTAAGGCCAGTATCATCTGCTAATTTTTTAGCAAAATTTGCCATGATACTTGGAGTACATAAATTGGCTGGAAGATTAGCGAGATCTTTAGTTAATTTTACCCCCTTAGTAATTGCTATAGCTTGCTTTAATGTCTCGTTAACATCTGCAGATGTTATAGAATTGGGAAGATTAAAAATAAATCGCTTCGGCGGGAATATTTTATTTTTTTTATCAGTTTTCAATTCATCAAAGCAATAAAAACAATCTTCAATAAGCTCGATACTCTGGCGGATTTGCTTAGCAAAATCATGGCCTTTTATAGAAATATCGGTTAAAAAACTGGATATTTCATCGATTTGTAGATATTTTAAGGCACATGCCATACAACTGATAATTTTACGAAAATCTGCTACTGATAGATTGGAGTCCTCTCCACAATAGACAAGAAGAACTCGTGGTGTATTTATTCCGGGAACATCATAAAGCATCAAGTTTTTACCACACTCTTCTATTAAATCACCTTTATCTAAAATGCTATGAATATACCCCTGACTCTGTTTGTCGAGTAGTTGGGCAGACTGAGAAAGCCTCTTGCCTTGAAAAATACTAACGATCAAACAATCACTTGTCTGTTTAATTAGATCGATGGAATTGATAGAATATTGCATAGCAACCTCAAATTATTTTATTAAAAAGCAGTTTACCTAATTTATACTTATTTGCTAGATTCAATACTCTCTTTATGAAATAATTTTAATCTTTCTCTATTTAACCTTCAAAATGATTCTTTTTCGTTATTTAACTCGAGAGGTACTAGCGAGTCTTACACTCATTACTGGCCTTTTATTCCTGATTTTAATGAGTAATGAATTTGTTCATCAACTTAATCAAGTAGCGGGAGGGAAATTTGCCGCAAGCATCTTATGGAAGCTAATAATCTTAGAATCCCCACGATTTTTAGCCATAATTCTCCCTTTTAGCCTATTTCTTGCCATATTATTCACCTACGGTCGCCTTTATGCCGATTATGAAATGACCGTCCTTAACGCCTGCGGATTCAGTTTGGGGCGATTAACCCGTATGAGCCTACCCTTTATTTTTTTGCTAACTTTAGTAGTCGCTGGCTTAAACCTTTGGCTAAATCCTTATTTATTAAGTTATCAAACTAAATTGCTAAATCAGACTGGAACAGCCGTGGAATTGCAAACCGTACAACCCGGAAGTTTTCAACAAACTAATGGAGGCCATCGTATCATTTATGTGGAAAGTGTCTCAGCAGATCACAAAACAGTAAAAAACATCTTCATGGCACAAACAAGCTCGCAAAAATTGCCACCCGAGATAACTCCTTGGACTATACTTAGTGCTAATAGTGGTTACCAAATGCTTGACCCAGTCACCAAAGAGCCTTTTTTTGTTGCAGTGGAAGGAAAGCGCTATCAAGGAATTCCAGGCCAAACAGAATACTATATTACTCAATTCCAAAAATACGGAATACATATTGATTTAGATACTAGCAAAACAAATAATCAGCAAGATGCTTTACCAAGCATTACTTTATGGAATGCAAATCTGGCAAATAAGCCCAGTTATTTTTCTGAACTGCAATGGAGATTATCTGCCCCTATTTCAATTTTACTTTTGGCTTTGCTTGCAATACCATTCAGCAGAGTTAACCCAAGACAAGGAAAATATCTACATATATTACCTGCCATAGTTATCTATATTATGTATCTTAATTTATTATTAGTAGGACGTAATTGGATAGAGAATGGTAATATTTCTTACCGCTGGGGCCTTTGGTGGATACATGGTTTACTCATTCTTATCATAATATTTGTCTGGTTTTATGCCTTGGGATGGAATAGGGTCAAGTATTACTTTTTTCGTTTACTTAAGTTTAGACCATGAAAATCATCGATCGATACTTGGGCAGAACCATCATCAGCACTACCCTTTCTGTTCTTGGAATATTATTAGTTCTTTTTTTACTAATTAAATTAATTGCAGAAACACGCGATATAGGAAATGGTCATTACACCTTAGCAAGTGCTTTTTATTATGTCTTACTGACTTTACCCTCTCAATTTTATAGCTTTTTCCCCGTAGCTATTTTGCTAGGTAGTATTCTTGGGTTAAGTGTTTTGGGAAAGCACAGTGAATTAATGATATTGCATTCTAATGGAGTCTCTCTTTATCAAATGGCTTGGAGTTTAATTAAAGCCACTTTACTGATGGTTTTTTTAACTGTTTTGATTGGAGAAGGATTAGCGCCCCGTGCTGCTCGTTTAGCAGAAAATCATAAATCTTTTCTTACCACAAATGGACAAACACTCATGACCCAACAAGGAGCTGTTTGGATTCGAGATGGACATAATTACCTGTACATCCAATCAATTTTGGATCCAACTCATTTAAACAAAGTAAGTCGATACGAATTTGATAATCAAAATAATTTACTAGAATCTAGCTTCGCCAAACGCGTTAATTATGAAGAAAATGCTTGGAATGCCTACGATATTGCCACCAGCATAATTACCTTAAAAAAAACTCAAGCCAAACATATGGCACATGAAATTTGGTCACTTTCCTTTAGCCCTAAGCTCTTAAATATTTCTATTATCAAGCCAGAAGAAATGTCGTTAAGGCAGCTTAATGATTATATTCGCTATCGCCAAAAAAACCTTCTAAATACCAGTCTATACTCCTTAGCTTTTTGGCAACGTCTATTACAGCCCGCAGCTATATGGGTTATGCTTTGTTTGGCTATTCCTTTTACTTTTAAACATTTAAGAACACTAGCTACAAGTTTAAGAACTATTGCGGGAGTTGTAGTAGGATTTTCCTTCTATCTTTTAAATGATTTTTTTGGCCCTTTTGTCATTGTTTATCAATGGCCACCTTTTTTGGCCGCTTTACTTCCTATACTCATTTTTATGCTTATCGCTATAATACTAATGCGTTGGGCGCGATAAAACTCGAGGGTTACTATGCCAACAACATTTCGCATCGCCGTCGCTCAATTAAATTTTTTAGTGGGTGATATTGCAGGTAATACACAAATAATTTTAGATAGTATATCCAAAGCTAAACAAGCTTTAGTTGATTTATTGATTTTTCCTGAACTCGCATTAAGTGGATATCCTCCTGAAGATTTAGTGTTACGTGAAGATTTTAAAAAAAAAATTTATGATGCCTTAAAAAGTATTCAAGAAAAATCGATTGATATCAATATTATTCTAGGCTATCCAGACTATAGTCCTGATGGAATTTTTAATGCTGTTAGCCTGATAAAAGATAAAAAAATTATCTATACATATCATAAACAATATTTACCCAATTATGGTGTTTTTGATGAGCGACGTTATTTTAAACCTGGGAATTTAGATGGTTTATTTAGAATAAATGGTCTAAATATAGGGATTTTAATTTGTGAAGATCTTTGGTACAACCAACCTTCTTGCTTACTTAAAGAAAAAGGCGCTCAATTATTAGTATGTATCAATGCCTCCCCTTTTGATTATACAAAAGCCAAGCAACGTTTAAAGGTAACTACCAACCGCATTAAAGAAACAAACTTACCTCTACTTTATGTACATGGTGTGGGTGGGCAAGACGACTTAGTGTTTGATGGCGGTTCTCAAGCTTTTGATGCTAAAGGTCATCTCATAGCCGAGGCAGGTTTTTTTAAGGAAACCTTATGGTTAGTTGATCTGAAAGTCAATTCATCAATACAATTTATACCACAAACACTTTTTCCAAAACCTTCAACTAATGAAATCATCTATAAAGCTCTAGTACTTGCAGTACGTGATTATGTCAATAAGAATAACTTTCCAGGTGTGCTAATCGGTCTTTCTGGAGGTATCGATTCTGCATTAGTTTTAGCAATTGCTGTAGATGCCTTAGGGAAAGATCGTGTTCAAGCTGTATTTTTGCCCTCTCGTTACACCTCAAAACTTAGCCATGATATTGTGCAAGAACTTCTAAAAAAGCTTGGGATACATTTTAATACATTATCTATCGAGCCAAGTTTTTCAGCATTTTTAACTACTCTAGGTTTTGATAAAAAACTTCCTCCTAGAGGTCTCACTACTGAAAATATTCAAGCACGTTGCCGTGCAGTCATACTGATGGCTTTGTCTAATCAATCTGGGAAGCTCCTACTAAATTGCACTAATAAAAGCGAGTTAGCTGTGGGTTATGGTACATTATATGGAGATATGGCAGGCGGATTTTCGGTCCTTAAAGATGTATCTAAAACCCGTGTTTATGAGCTTGCTATTTATCGTAATGTCGATGGCATCTTCCCAGATATGTTATTGACACGTCCCCCCACTGCTGAGCTTGCAGATAATCAAAAAGATGAAGACGCACTCCCACCTTATGCTCAACTTGATCCCATCTTAGCGCTCTATGTGGAACAAGATAAAAGTATAGATGACATAATCAAAGCAGGATTCGCCAAGGAAACAGTTCAACGGATTATTAGTTTGATAAATAAAAATGAATATAAACGTAGACAATTAGGCCCAGGCCCTAAGATAACACCACGGGCTTTTGGGCGAGAACGACGTTACCCGATTACATCCGGTTTTTTACTGCCCTAATACGAGATATTTTTTTAAATTCATAGTAATTGGTTTAGCGTGCGAATTGAGCAGCAATACTGTGTCAAAAATTCAAATCCTAAGAATATATTCAAATATTTAAATAATCTGCATCTGGGTAATTTAAGCGATATACGGCTAAACTCTGATTTGCTAATTCTTCTAAGCCTAAAATACGATAAGACTTAATCATAATAATCAATGCTTTTTGAACTTCTGGGGCTCCTTGATAACGCTGTATAATTTCATTAGCACGATTTGCCGCAGCCACATAAGCTTTTCTTCGGAAATAATAATCAGCAATATGTAATTCGTAGCTTGCAAATAAATTACGCAAATAGATCATGCGTTGACGAGCATCAGGAACATATCTGCTATTAGGATAACGACGAATTAATTCTGCGAATTCTTGATATCCTAATTGCATAGTTCCCGGATCGCGCAAAGACAAATCAATAGGTATGTAACGTAAATACCACCCTCTGTCTTGATTCATATCCGCCATTGCTTGCATATAATACGCATAATCAATATGTTCACTATTGGGATACAAATGGATAAAACGTTCGGCTGCAGATTTTGCCGATGGTGAATCACCATCCATATAATATGCATATATTAAATCTAGTTGAGCTTTTTCTGCATAACGATTAAAAGGATACAATACATCTAATGCTTCATAAGCCTTAATGGCTCGAGTAAAATTCCGATCAAGTAACGACTCTCTGGCATTCTGATAGATTTGGTTAACTGTTTGCCCTTTAAAGGCAATAAATGGATCATTGGAATGGCTAGCACAAGCTGCCAACATAGCCAAAATAAAACTCAGTAAAAAAACTAATTTAAAAATTTTCACAATACTTTTCAATAAAGCTATGCTTTATTCCCTTTTTTTAAAGTGAAGGAAGGAATAAGCGAAACAACTGTCTACCCTTTATCCATCGTCAAAAAGTCAAATTAATTTATTATTATTAATTTGACTAGCCATTCTAATTAATCTTTTTTACGGAATATTTCATTAAGCTTAAATTTTTCGGCCAAAATTGGGATTCCACACCAGCCTATAATCGCTTCAATAATGAGAATAACACCCACTAAGAAAGCAAATAATTTGCCCAGACCCAATAAAACACCAATCAACAATACAATACCAATTACCAAACGTGAAAGCCGTTCATTCGATTCAAGATTGCTTGCTACATTGAACATAGATAGTATCCTCTATTAAGTCATAATAAAAAGGCATCGCTCCCGTCAGCATTATAGCGATATTCTATGAAAAACACAGCTCAAGTAATAAATTGCCAAGCAATTGTCCCAGAACATTTAGCAGAAATGCGTCTCGATCAAATTTTGAGTCAGTTATTTCCTGCTTATTCTCGTACACGTTTACAGCAATGGATTCGTTGTCAACAGGTACAGGTTGATAACGAATTCAAACGACCACGTGATAAAATAAAGGCAGGAGCTAAAATTACTATTTTAGCTAGTTTAAATGAAGAAGTCAGTTGGGAAGCCGAAGAACTGCCTCTTGATATTATTTATGAAGATGAAACTTTACTTGTCGTTAACAAACCTGCAGGTTTAGTGGTCCATCCTGCTGCAGGAAATACCCATAAAACACTAGTAAATGCTCTATTACATTACTTACCTGAGCTCAAAAAACTTCCTCGAGCTGGAATCATTCATCGTTTAGATAAAGATACTTCAGGCCTATTAATAATACCTAAAACTTTAAACGCCCATACCAAATTGGTCAAACAACTTCAAACTCGCACGATGAAACGTGAATATATCGCTGTAATTCAAGGTCTTTTAATTGCTGGAGGAACTATTAATGCACCGATTGGTCGTCATCCACGATTAAGAAAAAAAATGGCAGTCACTGGATTGCAAAGTGGAAAGCCAGCGGTGTCGCATTACCGAGTTCTCGAACGTTTCAATCATCATACGCTTATTAAAGTAAAACTAGAAACTGGACGTACTCATCAAATTCGCGTGCATATGGCTCACATTCATCATCCACTAATCGGTGATAAAACCTACTCTGGTCGGTTTCATCTACCAAAAAAGGCCAGTGCAATGCTGGTTGATTGTTTGCGTCATTTTCCTCGCCAAGCCTTGCATGCACAATGCCTAGGCATTATACATCCTGTTAGCTTGCAGCCTATGGAATGGCATAGCGCCCTACCTGAAGACCTAAATCAATTGATTAGCTGCTTACGGGAATACAAACACCATGCTTGATTTAATTATTCCAGATTGGCCAGCCCCACACTGGGTTAAAGCCTATACTACAACCCGAATAGGCGGATTTAGCCATGCTCCTTATAGTAGCTTAAACCTTGCAACCCATGTGGGTGACGATTTAAATGATGTTTCTAAAAACCGAAAATTACTACAAAAAAACTTACATTTAAACAAACCCATTGTTTGGTTAAATCAAATACATGGTAATACTATTATCTCAGCTGACCACCCTATGGATAGCCTTACAGCTGATGCTATTTATTCGAGGACCGAACAAACCGTCTGTGCCGTACAAACCGCAGATTGCTTACCTTTACTTGTTTGCAGTTCCAGTAGCTATTGTGTAGCTGCTATCCATGCGGGTTGGAAAGGCTTAAGTGCTGACATTATAGAGACTACTATTGAAACCTTGGGCTTACCCCCCGAGGATATTTTAGTTTGGTTAAGTCCTGCCATTGGCCCCCAAGCTTTTATAATTGGGGAAGAGGTCTTTCAAACTTTCATAAACAACGACCCAACAGCAATAACAGCTTTTCAACCCCTAGGGAATAAGCAATGGCAAGCCAGTCTTTATAAATTAGCCCAACAACGTTTACAAAAATTAGGAATAACTGCTATCTATGGAGGAAATTATTGTACTTTTTCAGATAAACGCCGCTTTTTCTCCTATCGGAGAGACCAAATAACAGGACGAATGCTAAGCCTTATTTGGATAAATTTACTTTAATAAAATAGCTTCAACCGTAAACGCCCTGCATTGCCTAAAACCTATAAAATAATGGTCCTTTTCTTGAATTACCTCCTAAGCTCTCTTATACTATTGACCAATATAAAAACAATAATAATAAATTTATGCATAAACATTTTTGGGCATTTTTACTATGCCTATTCACCACAACTCTATTAGCTGCGCAGCCCCCCAAAGAGACCAGTTTAGATCAATTAACAGAACAACTATCACAAAAGAAAGATTACGATCAGTTAAAAAATAACATCGCCGACAAAAACTCAAATACGGAGAATCTGTCCGTTATTTCTGATAAAAACTGGGGGATATTTATTTACCATAGTTGGATGACTAATAGTAATATCGGACCTGTCCTAACTGCCCAGAATGTACATTTTAAGTACGGAACAATGAATTCCATTGATTTGTCTTATCAATTAGATCCAGCTAATCCTTTACGACGTTTTTTTAGGCCTTTAGTCAGCACCATCGAAGTCGCCGGTAATATAACTCAACGACATGATCCAAATGGTCTTATTTATGAATTCGACCCATACTTAAACTTTCGCTGGAAAACTTTCCCTTGGGATCATTACATCACTACAACTTTTGCTATTGGCGATGGACTTTCTTATGCAACCGGTATTCCTTTCCGAGAACAACACGACTCCTCCAATAATAATGCTAAAAGATTGCTGAATTTTTTAGTTGTAGAGGCAACTTTCGCAGCACCCAGCCATCCTGATTTACAATTCGTACTCAGAGTAAACCATCGTTGTGGGGCTTGGGGATTATTTGGTGCCGGCAACTTAAGTTCCAATGCGGTAGGCCTAGGCATACGTTATCTATTTTAATTATTCGTAGGAACTGTAGAGTTTTCTGTAAAATTTTCCCTGGTTTCCGCCGGGAAATTTTCGAAAAAATTTGATATTGATTTTTTCCCAAATGATGAGTCAGTTAATAACCTGCTTCCAGAAGTAATTTCTTTTTCTTGATTAGAAATTGATTTGGCTGGACTTGGCCCATGCATTTCACTAATGTTATCCTTTTTCTTTAGAACGCAAACACACCTCTTTGTAAAAATAAATGGTTTTATATTTATATTGTGTGCCCCTATCTTCCCTGTAACTCTTCGTATCATTTTATAACCTTCTAATAAAAGTTAATTTGAAAAATCCTAACTAATTATATCAACTATTTATTTTTTTTCAAAAAAATTTAATAGAAAATATTCTAATTTTTTTCAGACAAACTAGAACGATTTGGAAAAATTTTAACAATTTTAATCATATTATCTTTAATCAAAATTACTTCCATGGTTTTATTTTCGAACTGAAATACGGTACCCACTTTCGGGATAACTTCAAGTGTTTCAGTAATTAATCCACTTAATGTTTTAGGCCCTTTTAAAGGTAAATTTAAATTTAATTGGCGATTTAAATCTCTTAATGCTATTCCCCCATCAATCAAATAACTACCATCCTCTTGTAGTGAAACAGCACGTCGCATTAATGCCATATCTGTAGTAAATTCACCAACAATCTCTTCTAATATGTCTTCTAGCGTAATAAGACCCTGAATTTCACCATATTCATTAACGACTAAACCAATGCGATGTTTCTCACGGCGAAAGTTGAGTAGCTGACTATTTAATGCGGTTGCCTCGGGTATAAAATGTACCTCTTCTGCGGCTTTGATTAACGCTTCTTTACTTAATTGTTGATTACTTAAACTATTTAAAACTTTTCGAAAATGTAAAATTCCAATTATTTCATCAAGAGAGCCTCGATAAATTGGCAATCGTGTATATTCACTTTGAATGAGCTGCTTTAAAATTACATGC
>JBDLTN010000049.1:0-11092 GCA_039805785.1 Pseudomonadota bacterium
TCTTTTATTTACAATTCAAGCCTAAAAATAGCTTTAATCATAAAAAAAAATCCTACTTAGTTAAGCTTTTCTTAATATTTTCTCCTTATACTCAATATTAATACTATTGGCAAGGTAGCCTTAACCGAGTAGAAGTATGAAAGAAATAGATCCTTCCATGCTAGAAGCGGAACAACTTAAAAAGCTATATAAAACATTTTTTTATGTAATTCAATGTAGTTTAGAGATAAAAGATAAAAATAAAACTAGGTTTTCTAAGATTATAGGCCAGTTTCCTAAACTAAAGTCAGTTGTTAGCTTTCAAACCTTACTCGAAAATAAAAATAATATCCAATTTGCACATTTTGATTATTTTATAAAAAAGATCCGATCATTAGAAAAAAATCCAGCTTATCTAGAGACCATTGAATGGAAAATCCTTGAATGGTTATCATATGATCTTAAATTGGTTTCTACTAAAAACCCAACACCTATCATCGAAGCGATAGAATATTTAGATAAGGTTGAATTTCTTCAAGAAGATAGTTTTTCTGCGCTTAGCATGGCAAGTGTTATTTACTGCTTATCACATCCCGAGCCGGTCAGTGCTGCTAAGATGTTGGTTAGACTCAATGCATTAAATTTGTTAACAGAGCAAAACATCGGAAAGATAGATGCTATGCCGCAATCAACATTTGGTTTTTTGCCTAAAATAGTCCATAAACTCAATTTAGTTGAGGAAGATGGAACAAGCCATCTGTTAAATCAAGCTAATCTGGATAAGTTGCTGGAATATACTAACCTAGAAATTCTAGCTAAATTTATTCAAGTAGAAGATAAATCTAAGGTTTTTACACAGGGAAAGCTTGATTTAGCTTTTATTCTAAAGCAGCTGTTAACCCAGGAAAATATTGAGAAAATAGAAAATATAGCGCTTGATCATAGCAAGCTGACAGATATTTTTCGCAGCTTTTCTGCTTCAAGTATTTTAACCCAAGAAAATTTTAATGCCATTATTCAACTCAGTAAAAGCAACTTCGATACCATTTATCAAACAATTTCTTTGCTTTTTCATGAAAATCCATATGAAAATTTATTAACACAACAAACTGTTGACAAAATTTTAGGGAACACTGCGTTTGCTACGGAAAAACTAGAGTGTGTGCTTTCATGCTTGGATGATGCTAGCATTTTAAGCCAAGCTAATTTCAAAACCATTATTGGTTTAAATAAAGCTGAATTTGAAAAAAATATTTTTCCAGTATTATCTATAATGCATGAAAAAGGAATTCTGAATGAAAAAAACTTTAATGCTTTTTTTGCTGCTTGTACTTATGATAAAAATGGTCAGCGAGTTAAAATTTCGGAACAGGATTTAGCTGATTTTCTTAGTAAAAATTTTAATATACATTTTTATGATATAAAGAATAATAGTAATTTTAATAATCAATCGACTTCAATGGCTGAACGCTTATGTGCTACACTGGTTGATTTACTATCACGTGTTGGAAAATTTTTTCAAGAATTTTTTAATGATACCTTAAACTTTTTTAAGGAAGAAATTAAAAATGGTGAAAAAAAGGATGAAGATGAAATAGCAAGTGTTAGAAACCCTAATTCTTTTTTTCCAGTACCTGCTTCTCACAAGGAAAATATTACTCCTGTTTCTGGTAAGGAAAATGTGGCTACCTACCATTTCGTTCACGATGGGGGGGGATAAACCACCATCACCCGGCAGATAAAACTAGCTAGCGATAGCATCCGTTAGAGAAGTGATTGTAAATTCCCACTCACACCACAAAGTGCTGAGTGGGAAATATAAGCCACAACGTAGCATTGGGGTATTTGCGTATTCAGGATCCAGCAATAAGGCTTGTGCATAGGTATTTAATTGTTGTTGATGTTGTTGTCGGGCCAGCTTTAAAAATTCTTCGGGTTTATTGCCTTGATAATCACTGATCTTATAATCAATTATCCAAGCTACTCCGGTTTCTTTATCAATGAAGGTGCGATCGATAACTAAGCTTTGTAACCTATCATTCAGCCATGTGCTTATTGCATACTCTGAGTGTGCTGCTTGATGTTGTGAGCTTAAGATCCAGCGGCCACGAGTATCAGCCAAACTTGTTTCGAGACAGCGGTTGATGGTCATTAAGGCTTGTGGTATTTGTCTGGCAAGTAATCCTTGTTGGGTCAATAAACCGATAAACATGGCTTGTGACGCGAGAATCTTTTCTTTATTCCATTTATTCAAACCCTCTTGACTGATTTGATAAAGTAATTGATGTATGACGGTTCCTAAGCCGCGCTCGGGATGTAATTGCCACTGATAGGTATAGCTGGCAGCGTTTATTTCGGATGCTAGGTTGATTGCATGGGTGTAAGGTTCAAGTTGAGCAGAAAATGGCGCTTGCCAATCCGCCGGCAAGCGTTTTAATAAACCATGCTGGGTGGGTATTGGTGTATTTATTAGAGAGGATGGTGCAATTTGCGGTTTAATTTGCATAACCGGCCAGAGTTGATTTAATAAGGAATTTGGCGGAGGAGATTTCAGTGCTCCTGTCGTTTCTCTACTTACTGTGCCTAGTAAATGCAAAGATTGTTTCGCGCGCGTGCAAGCAACATACAGTAAACGCGTTAACTCAGCCGTGTTTTTTTGCTTTTCTTCATTAAACAGATAATTATAAATTAAATCATGTTCTTCATGACTGGCTTTGATCGGTGCCAGTAAAAAATCCCTTTTTTGTGCAGCAAACATTTTTTCGCAAAATAATAAAAGAGGTGCTTGTTCAGGTCGACCGCGTCGATGCAAACCTGGCAAGATGACATGATCGTATTCTAAGCCTTTGGCTTGATGGATGGTCATGACTTCGACGGTCTGGGTAGATGTGACCGTCGTGGTCTGGGTGTAGATATGACTTAATTCCGCATCCAGATTAAACAAATCCAGTGCATCGCCTTCTTGCTTAATCTTGTTTTCTAGAAAATTGAAGTAAGCATGCACATGATCCATTTCTTCCCAGTTTAATAAGGTGGTCGGACCACCGAGTGCTAACCACGTTTGTTTGACCCAATAGGTGAAGGGAAGCCGTCCTTGTTGTTGTAAGGATTGCTGTAAAATCGGTACAATGCGACGTAAACGTTTTTTAGTTGCGGCATTGAGTGGAATTTCTTCAAACTGCTGCAGCTGTTGCCAAAGTATGGGCGCTGATTTTTGCGTCTGGCCAAATTGGGTAATTTGATAGAGATCCGATAATGGCAAACCACAATAAGGAGCGCGTAATACCGCGAGCCAGGCAATCCTATCGCCCAGATGATGGAGAGCGCGGGTTAAACTTAATAGATCTTGTACGACTGATTTGTCAGCCAGACTATCAATGGCAATCGCGCGATAAGTTATCGTCGCTTCCTGTAAGGCCGGTAAAATACTCCGTAAATGACTACGCGCACGCACTAAAATGGCAATAGTAGCTTGCGGGTCCTCGCGTTTAATAGCTTGAATAATCTTCACTAACTGCGTAGCTTCTGTGGATTCTGCTAAATTTCGATCATCGACTTGTTGCCAATACATACAAACAGCGTCACGCGGTGGTTTTGTTTGCGAATAAGCTGTTGCTGGAGAGAAACACACGCTGTCAGCTTGCGAATCCAAGGTGGTTGCGAGTAATTGACTAAATTGTTGATTTACCCAATCGACAATGCCCGACGTGGAACGAAAATTTACGGATAAAGTTAAGCTATGTAGTTGAATAATACCAATACCGTCACGTTGCACCTGTGAAAATAAACTGACTTCAGCTTTACGGAATCGATAGATCGATTGCATGGGATCTCCGACTAAAAACAAGCTGCGACCCTCTTGCTGCTGCCAACCCGCCGTTAACTTTTCAATTAAATTAAGTTGGGTAATCGAAGTGTCTTGGAATTCATCAATAAGTAAATGTTGGATTTGATAATCTAATGCTAGTGCAAGATCACTGGGGTTTTCTGTGTGACCTAAGGCAGCACTGGCGGCGAGTAAGATTTCGGTGTAATCCACTTTTTGTTGTTGTTGGAAAATAAGCTTTAAGTGAGCAACCAACACCGGTAATAATTCAAACAGTGCTTGGAGAATTTGCCATTGTGAGTCGCTATATTGCAGAGGGGGGGCTTGTTTTAATGCAATTAAGCTTTCTAGTAGTAAATCATGTTGGCTTAACGCTGCAATTAAATCTAAGCATTGTTTTTTCTGAGTTTGTATTTCAGCTTTTATCGCCGTATTTTTTAGGGTATTAAGCGCAGCAAAACCTTCGGTCTTGCGTAATTGTTTACGCCAGGTATTCGATTCGGTTAACAATAACTGGCAGGTTGCTTGCCAAAAGTTTAAATCATCATGCCGAATTAACGGGGTTTGTTGGCGTTGCTGTAAGGAAAAATTTAGCAGTTGTAAAAGTTCAGCGGCGATTGTTGGGCTAATCAAATCATTTAATTTTTTGACTAGCGCTTGATTAATATTAACTAAGGATTGTTCTAAATCTTTGCGTAAATGTTGTTGATGTTGCAATAAATAATCTAACCATTGCTCGCGCCGCGCTAACATGGGTATGAATAAGTTTTCGACTCGTTGAAAATCATTATCGAGATGACTTAATAATTGACTTAAAGAAGTTTGCCAAGTCACGTTATCTTCAAGCTGTTGGAGTAATGCTTGACTGGCTAAGCGATATAAATAGTCAGGATGATCCAGCGGTGTTAAGGTTTCACTTAATCCAGCGAGTAAAGGCATTTGTCGGGTTAAATATAAGCAAAAGCTATCGATGGTCAGTATACGTAGTCGATTAGGGTTGCTTAATAAATTCCAGTTTAAACGCTTATCCTGAGCTAAGACCTTTTTGGCTAACCCATAACGTTCGCTTTCTTTCGCAGTGGGAGTTGCGTTGTTTAATGCAAGTTCTAAGGATTGCATAATGCGTAAACGCATCTCGTTAGCGGCTTTACGCGTGAAAGTAATGGCGACTATCGCTTCGGGTACCGAAACACAAGTTAACAGTACTAGAAAACGGCGAACCAGTAATTCGGTTTTTCCGGAACCCGCCGGTGCTTGCACAATAAACGATTGATTCGGATTGAGCGCTAATTGACGTTGCTCGGCATCAGATAAGGGTAAAGAAAATTTCATAGCGGGGTTACACGTTGAGGATGATTGATCCGACATAGCAATTGCAGATCACAATGTCGGCAGGTGCTCGGGCCTTGTTTTGGATTAACCTCAGCAACACCTTGTTGAAATTCGAGAGCAAGTTTTTCTAAACAGGTTTGCCAATGTTGGAGTAGATCGGACCATTGCTTTAAATTCAAGGTAGTTTTTAGTTTTTTTAAGGGAATCAGTTGCTGCAGTGGAGTTGCTTCGGCGCTGAGTCCTTGTAATGTAATCTTATTACTGCGCAGATGCATGATGGCAAAGCTGCGTACTGTTTTTGGATAGCTTAAACAATACAAAGGTAATTGTGGATAATCACAACGTTCGTCTAACCAATCAATATGACTCGGTACGCTGGTTTTGTAATCAATAATCATGGCCTGGCTTGCATCAAGTTGGTCAATGCGATCAATCCTTAGTGAGAGAGATAAAGGACCGAGTGTGAGTTGTCTTTTGGTTTCATGTTGTGTTTGTCTGAAAATCGGACGTTGTTTTTCTAAATTCATTATATTTTTTAATAAAACTTGCAAACGATGACGTTCGATATCGATAAAATGAGTTTTGAATAGCATCGGATATTTTTTACTAAATGAACCTAAGCAATGTTCAATAGCCGTAGTGATCAGTTTATCCAGAGCGAGTGGTGTGAGTTCGAGTAAGGTGCATTGATCATTTACTTCATTCCAAAATCTTTCCAAGATCTGATGTAAGAGAATGCCACGTAGGCGTGCATTAAGTCCGGTTTGCGGGAAAGGCAGAAATTGGGCTTTTAAGCGCCAACGGGCATAAGCTTGAAAGGGACATGCCGCTTGTGATTGTAAGAGTTGGGTTCCTGCACTCAAACCTTCTTGCGTAGGGAAAGCCACTGACTCATCGGTGTAATATTCCCATTGTTGGGTCAACATTATTCGGCTGGCGAGTGCTTGGTAATTGGGAAGCATGAGATCCGTTAATTTGATTTCAGGTAAATGCTGAATCAATACACTGGGGCGTAACACCTGATCTAAATGTTGGGTCGAATAACTGAAAATAAGGTTTTCTGCACAGCTGATTAAGTTTTTCGTTAGCAATGCAGCAAAATAATATTCTCGTTCACTCGACGCATAAGGTATTTGCTGGAGACGTTGTAAAGCGTAAGGAATAAAGGGATTAGGTTTTGCAAGTGCCGGCCAGGTTCTGTCATCGAGTCCCATTACCCATAAGTCATCAAAATACATACCTGCGCTATCGAGTAAGCCTAAAACCTGAATCGGCGGCTCGTGCAAGGTTTTGCTTTGAAATAAAACGTTGCTGATTAATTCGTGTAATTGTTGTAATGCTTGGGCATGACTTAGTTCACCGAGAATAAAATCTAAACCAGCAAGCTCGGTCAGTAAATCAGACCAGCGTTCCAGCAATTGAAATTCACTACTCGTCAAGCTACGTTCGCCAGGCCAACCCACTGCCTCAAGCTTTTTAGCAAAATATTCTGACCAAAAACTTGGTTTAGCCAAATAATTATTCGCATATTTTTTTACTAAATTATTTAGCTTGGCAAGCAAACGACTGAACAATGGACAAGTCTGGTCGCTTAGTTTAAGTAGCTGGCTTAAGCTTATTCTGCTTTCAGCCGTATGGCGCAGAATGATATCCAACTCTGCGCGTAATCCCTGTTCTTGTTGGGAGCCGGCTAAGTAAGATGATCGTAGTAACTGATAGCTTTGTTGAAAGGTATTGATGTCTTGTAAGTTAAGAATCAGCAGGGCAGTTTGAATCAAACTAAATTCGAGCAAGGGAGTACCCGCAGCGATATTAAAAGGCGGGAGATTCAGTGTATTTGTGGATAATTCGCTAAACACTTCGCTGAAGGTATTAAGTAATTGTGTGCGTTGCTCGACTAAGTTTGGAATCACACAGGCGATATTTTTTCTTCCTGATTGCCAGGACTGATATGCCCAGAGTGCCATGCTATGCTGTTCAGTGTCTTTATCGGTTAAACAGAGACGTTGTTGCTTTGTTGCAGAGCGTAGCGGCGCGTAATAATGCAGTTGGCAATCCTGTTTCTCTAAGATATTAAGTAACTTTTTATATTGCGGGTTGATTTCATTAAATCCTAATAGAAAGATTCGTGGTGGCGCTTTTAAAATTTTCTTGCTGAACAATAGCATTAAATGATTGGTTGCACTGGATAAATCAACATAAGCCTGTTCTTGGCAAAAGTTCACGAAATGCTTGGCCCAGTGTTGCCAGGTTTCAGTTTCATTACTTTGTTTGAAATGCATGCTGTGATAATCAAGTTGTGCTTGTTGTAGCAATTGCCAAGCTTGCTGAGCGTTTTTGGCCGTTGTAGCGCTTTCTAAAAAGGTATCACTAGATTGTTGAATAATGATTTTCCATACGAGCAATTCCTGTTGTTTGTTTAGCAAACGTAAAGGAAAACCTTTTTGTTCCATGAATTGTTTTGCCCACACTGTTTCTAACCAGCGCGTGAAAGTGAAAAATTGTGGTGTGCACCAAACCTTTTTTTTTTGTGTTTGTTGATATTGCGCATACGCTTTATATAAAAATGGAATTAAACGTTTGTTTCCTGTCAGTAAAAGATCGGTTGGATTTAGCAATTTAAAAAGTTTGTTATAAATTTCCATAGACTACCTATTGACAAGCTTAAGTTTAACCAAAAATGGTCAGGACTTTTGCACAAGTCGTCTTAATTTAATTTATTCTATGTAATCTTAACAGTAATAAAAGTAATTTTCTGATTGACAGGAGCTAACTACTTGAAAAAAGATATTTTTTTTCTTTTGATTAAAGCTTGTACAAATTGTAACGATGACTTATAAATCAAGGTTTTTAGTAGCTTCCCCCAATGCTGTCCACAAAGTTATTCACAGAATCTGTGGGTAAACCTGAGTTTGTCATCTTAATGCCTAATAATTAAACATTTTTTATCTACTGCGCAGAATGATTGGCAGTGCAAAAACAATTTGCTAATTTCTAGAAGTATCCTATACTCATGACTTCGGTAGCGAAAGCCAAACGTTGCAAAGGGAGTTTACAGCGTGTTCTTAAGAGGGATGGCCTTGATTTTTGCTATTGTTTTTTTGCTATTGGGCATATTAGGCTTTATTCCTGCTTTTACATCCAACCATACATTGTTCAATTTTTTTACGGTTGGTATCTTATTGAATATTTTTTACATCCTAATCGGTTTGCTGGCTTTATCTGCTAGCGGCTCGATGGTGTATGCACGTTTATTTTTTAAATTTTTTGGTGTAATTTTTGCCGCGATTGCCATTTGGAGTTTTGCTATGAATGGCGACTTATGGCTAGTGCATACGACTATCTCAGATAGTTTTTTCTATCTTTTAGCCGCCATTATTGCTCTGTATTTAGGTTTTACCAGTAAACTACCACGCGCCTATGGTCACTAAGATTAAATTAAATAAATAAAAAAAATCAAACAGAGGATACTAAGCAGCAAGATTGCGTTTATAAAGGATAGCATCATTTTCTATATGAAACTCCATAGCATCAAGAGCATCGTTACTTTGGATACTTTGGAGTTTGGCAATTTCTTGGTAGGCAGCAAATAGATTACCGAGTTGGCAAAGAGCTATGGCAGGATACTGATCTTTGAGTTGGCTTAAGGCTGATTCTGTATCTATGTCCTTGCTGTCTATTATGGTTTGCAAGGCAAGTGCTGCTTCCAACTTTTGAGTTGTAGAGTAACGCCATTTAAAAAAGGAAAAACTTGTCGTATAGTTAATTTTTTTGAGCTTTAGAGTTTCAAGCTCGCTCAAATAACACGCAAATAATTTATCGGTAATCAGCTTTAAATTACCCCGTGCTTGCGCAAAAAAATCTTTATTAAAATAAGTTAATAAAAGCGCTGAACAGTTTACTATCACTTTATCAAGTAATACGAGATCGGCAGCCGTTGCTATTGGCCATCGAACCAATTGTTCGAATATAAATTCAGCAGATAAGGTTTGTATAGGAATTAATGCTTCATGAGTAGCTGAATTAGCAAGAAAATTCAGAATTTTTTTCATAGGTAAAGGATAATTAGCGCAAGCCGGTAAGAAAATATAATTATCTTGGTAATCCTTTTCGGTTAATAAATCAGTAAAGATTTCGATTCCTAATGAATCAATATGATAGTCTATAAATTTCAGCAATGCATTGACTGGGGTTGGATCAGTTAATTGCGAGGTAACTAATAAGACGCTTTTATAATAACCATAACGCCCTCCAAATAACACCGCATTAGCCGCCTCTTTATCATGAACCTTTTCAAAAATAATTTCTCTAATAGTATCTATACTAATGGGACCTTGAGGGGCGATATTCTTGGATAAAAAACTCAATAATAAATCAACCACCTCAGGCTGCTTTGTGGCCGCAAGCATCAATGCGTTAGTTCTATTTTCATCATGTGCAGCAATCAATTGATTAATAATTTCTGCTGAAAAGATTGTAGGTTGCTTTTGGATAAAATTTAAAATCGAAACCGTTGCATCATAATGATTACGTGCTGCCAACATCAAACAGGTATATCCATTGCCACTTTTTCCCTGGAATAAGTTCAGTAAATTTTCTTTAGTAAATTGCTCAGGATTCGTTTCAATGAATTCAAGTATCAGCTTTAAAGATTGAGGTTGATCTTTTGCTAATAACATTAAAAAGCTTAAACCGTTATTATTTTTTTTAAAAAAGATGTCCGCTATACTGGTTGTTAAGTTTATTTCGGAATTACAAATAAATTTCAGAATAGACATCATTACTTCAGGGTAAAGACGAGATAACATTAAAGCATTGTAACCTTTATTATTTGTATCAAATAGTAGTTTATTGAGATGGTCCTTAAAAATTGGGTATCTTTGGTTAATAAATTTCAAAAGACTGTCTATCGTTTTAGGTTGATATTCAGCCGCACACATTAAAAAATTATAGCTTTCCGAATTTTTTTCTAAAAGTAAGGAGCTTAAAAAACTCTCATGAAATAGCATGCTGTGCTTGTTAAGTAATTTTAAAAAAATAGTTAGCATTTCTGGGTAATGACGAATCATTAACATTAAAATAGTACAACCATTTTGATCCTTTTCTAAAAACATTGCTCTCAAAGTCTCTGGATCGAAGCGGTTAGTATTTTTAGCTATATAGTCTAGAATCGAAAGGCTCGTATCGGCTTTATTTTTTATTGCTAGCATTAAAGCCGTACAAGCACCATTTGAATTTTCAGGAAATAACAGTTTACGGAAATTTTCGCCGTTAAGATTTTCCTTAAAAAAATTAAAAATACTATTGAATAGATCGGGGTTATTACAGGCTGTTAGGGTCAAGGCAGTATAATTATCTTTTTTTTGTTGCTGGGTAAATAGCTTAAACACTGTATCATTGGCAAAGCAACCGATATGAGTCTTTAAAAATCCAAAAATGGTGTTTATTGCTTCTCTTTGTTTGTTGGCGGCTATCATTAAGGCATTGCAATGATCCCTGTTTTTCATTAAAAGCATTTTTTCAGTTATTTCAGGACTAATAATGGCTTCATATTTTTTAAGAAAATCGAAGATATCTTTTACCAATTCAAGGTTATTCAGTGCACCTAACATCAGCAGATTAAAGCCAGATTTATTTGTCACTAACAAGCTTTCGGCTATTTGGTTTATTTTATAGGTTTCACGACGTAACTCTAAGCGAAACATTAAAGAAAAACCTAGCATGATTTCTGCGGAGTATTGCTTGCTAATTTTTAACTGCTGTATTAAAAATTCATTGAAAGCAAGACATTTATTCTTTAGGACCTTATTTTTATAGAGATTTTCTTTATAAAAATTAGGGAATCTTGCTTTTAACTCAACTAATTGGGTTAATAAACTATAGTATTGATGCTCATTAAAAAGTTGTGAAAGAGGTTCTAATGAAGTAAATGCTTTTTTATCTATGAATAAATGA
>JBDLTN010000050.1:0-11063 GCA_039805785.1 Pseudomonadota bacterium
TAATGCAGCCGTATTGGAATGGGCTAATACCGCGGCTACTGCAGCGTATAGTTATAATTTTGTCAATTATCGACAAGCATTACAGCAAGCTGCTGATTATTTTACGCAAGAAGGAAAGCAAATGTTTTTTTCGGCAATTAAGAGTTCGAATAATTTGCAAGCCGTGATCAGTAAAAAACTGATTGTATCTGCGGTGGCTACCGGTGTCCCCGTTATATTAGAACAAGGTTTATTATCGGATCGTTATACTTGGAAAGTACAAATTCCGATGCTGATTACTTTTCAAAGTGCAAGTCAATTTTCTCAGCAAGCGGTGACAGTCACTATGTTGATTGTACGCGTTTCAACATTAACATCTGCGCATGGTATCGGGATTTCACAATTTATTGTATCGGGAGGCGGAGGTATAACCGGTTAATAGCTATGTATTTTTTTACTGATCCAAAAACCAAGCTTCGGACGTTAATTAAAATTTTATCGCTCCTGATATTAAGCAATATTGCGAGTATACCTTGGGCAGCGGCAGAAGGTTCTGCGCAAGCTTCTCCTTCGACAAATAATTCAGGAGAAGCCGTCAATAATGAAACGGATAAAGATTCAGTGTCGATACAAACACTGAATAAAGCCGCTTTTGGGACTATGGCGCAAACGATGTTGCCGATGACACCAGAGCAAATAAAACGTTTGAGAGAACTATTCAATCAAACCCAAGCAGCAGCGGCCACTACTCCGGGTACGCCGCCACGTCCTACTATTTCATCGCAATATGTGAAATTAGAACCCGGCGCGACGCCTACGGTAATTCGTTTAGCCGAAGGCTATGTGACGACGTTGGCATTTCTTGATTCAACCGGCCAACCCTGGCCAGTGGACAATTATGATATCGGTAATCCCCAAGCATTTAATATTCAATGGGACAAAAAAAGTAATCTGTTAATGATACAGGCGACTTCGTTATACAACGTGGGTAATCTGGCCGTACAGTTACGCGGCCTAGAAACACCGGTGATGGTAACGTTGATTTCTGGCCAAAAAGCCGTGGACTATCGAATTGATTTACGTATTCCTGGCAATGGTCCCAATGCAAAAGCATTGTTAGGAAGAAATTTACCGCAAAGCGCCGATCCAGCCTTATTAAATATTTTAGAAGGGGTTCCTCCGGCAGGAAATAGGGCATTAAAGATTTCGGGTGGTGTTGCTCAAGCTTGGTTAGCTGATGATCATCTGTATGTGCGAACCCGTTTAACCTTAATTTCGCCCGCTTGGATTGCAACAATGTCGAGTCCAGATGGTATGAAGGCATATGAAATGCCGAAAACACCACTTATCTTAGGTTTTGAAGATGGACAATCTATCCAATTAAAAGTTGAAGGGTTTTGAATAATTTTATGAAGCTTCAATTACAAAATATTGCAAACTTATTTAAGAATATTCGTACTCGTAGCATTATTATTATTACGGGCTGTATCCTTTTATTTGGTTTTTTATATGGCTATCTACATCTAGCTAATAAAAAGACCGCCGAAAATACTTCCATACAATTGAAAGAATCGCCTAATATCCAATCCGTCCCTGGTGGTTTAACTCAATCACCGTCCGCGGATTACCAACGTTTACAAGCGCAACAAAATCGTGAGCAAGCGGCTATCGCTGAAAAAACCGGCGCCAGTTCTATTCCGACCTTATTAGATACTAATCAATTTAACAATCAAACAGGGCAGGCAGCTAATGGCTGCTCGCCCTGTCCCAGAATGAATGATTGCTCACCGTGTGATGCCTGTGCAAAATATATGGCCTGTGCGGGAGCTCAATTAGGAACGACTTCTGTATCTTCCTTACAACCCAGTCAATTGCGATCCGGAACATTGATTTATGATACGCAAGGCAAGGTTATTGGCCATCTGGGTGTCGATGGTAAAGTCCGAGATGCTAATGGACAGATAATAGGACAAGTAGGACCTGATGGTTTAGTTCGATCCGAAGATGGCACGGTGATAGGGAGTGCTGCAGTTCCTGCCATGGGTGATGCTGTTTATGATGTGGCAGGGCGCTTAATTGGTACCGTCGGTCGCGATGGGAAGGTTAGAGATGCCAAAGGTCGTGTTATTGGCATTGTGGGTGCTGATGGCATCGTACGTAATTTAAAAGGCGCAGTCATTGGTAAGGTGGTTGCTCCTAAAGCCAGTATTGTTATTCCAGCGTATGATAAAAAAGGCCATCTGATCGGTACCGTGGATGCTGATGGAAAATTAAGGGATGCCAATGGTCATATCATTGGGGAAGTTGATGCGGATGGCACTGTTCGTAACATGGAAGGGGATATTATTGGTAAAACCGGCGTTAATATGGCTGGCGCGCCGGTTTATGATCCTGAAGGCCATTTACTGGGAACGATCGGCAGCGATGGTAAGTTAAGAGATGCGGCAGGAAATGTCATTGGCGAAGTCGATGCTAATGGCGTGGTACGTAATCCAGCTGGAAAAATTATAGGCCATGCGTACTTAAAAGGAACCCATGAGAAAAGGCAGGCGATACCCGGAACACCGGTTTATGATCGTCAGGGAAGATTATTAGGAGCCCTTGATAGCGATGGTGAAGTACGCAATGCCCAAGGTAAGGTTATCGGCAAACTGGATAGTGATGGCCTGGTACGTGGATTACACGATGAAATTATTGGTGAACTGGGTGCTACTGCACCTGGCGTACCGGTGTATGATGATCAAGGCCATCTGATTGGAACGGTCGGTAGTGATGGCATTGTTAGAGATGTCCAAGGGAAAGCACTCGGAAAATTAGGCGCGGATGGAATTGTTCGTGATAATCAAGGCAATCCAATGGGCAGTATTACGCTGCCTCGAAAAAGTAATAAAGTTTCAACGTTCACCAATGCGGTCAATCCAACTAATGCAACCGTCAGTTTGCTTCCTGATACGACCAACCAACCTAATCCCGAATTACAGGCTGTTTTAGCAAGACAAGCACAGCAAATCTCTGCGCAAAAAGCAGATCAATTACAACAGCAAATGACAAGTTCGATGAGCACCCAAGCGGGTCAGCTTTTTGCAGCTTGGGTTTCACCGAATCAACAATATGTTGCAGGAACTCCCGACTTAAATCGTGTTGGGGCTGGTTTAGATGGCGCTTTGTCTGGGTCTCCAGCAGGCGCCAAAGCCCCTGTAGTAAAAGCGGGAACGATTATGCAAGCGGTGTTGTTAACCGCGGTGAATAGTGATGAGCCAGGTCCAGTACTTGCTGAGATTGTCCAAGGCAAATTCAAGGGTGCACGGATTATGGGTACTTTAAGTAATCAAGGTCAAAAGGTTCTATTGTCCTTCAACACCTTAAGTATGCCCAAGCTATCCGAAAGTGTGCCCATCAATACCATAGCCATTGATGAAAATACCGCACGCACGGCATTGTCTAGCGATACTAATAATCATTACTGGTTACGCTATGGCACTTTATTTGCTTCAGCATTTATCCAAGGTTATGGACAATCTTTTATTAACTCAGCACCCAATTATAATATTTCGTTGTTCCCTCCACCAACACCGGTCCAACCCGCAATTAATAACTTATCGCCACGCGATAGGATCTTTGTCGGTTTAGGTCAAGTGGGTCTGCAGTATTCATCGGTATTAAGAAATATATTTAATACGCCACCGACTGTGAGGGTTTTTTCCGGAACGCCAATGGGAATATTGTTCCTTTCCGATTTAGCGGCATTACCGACAAGTTAAGTTTTATGCTCCAATATTTTATAGAGTGAGGCGACCATGGATAACAAAAATTATAATGACGAAGAATACAAACTTCAGGATTCAACCACAGAATCCGCGTCGCACTTTGCTGACGTTGCCAGTAATTCCGATCCAGCATCCGCTATTTTGGAAAAAACTCAACGTCATCATATTTTTTTAATTGTATTTATTATTTTTGCCAGTTTGGGTATTTATAAAATCGTCAGTGCATTAATTCATAAGCTAAGTACTCCAGCTCAACATAAAGTGGTTGTTACAGCACAGAAGCCTGTAGTTACTGTTGTTCCAGCGGCTGTGCAAGCGAATATAGCGCTGGACAATCGCTTTAATCATCTCGAGCAAGAACAACGCGAATTACAATCACATTTACAATCCTTTGATTCCGATTTAAGTGATATTAAATCGACATTAGCGGATCTTAATTCTCGAATCGCCGATATCAATGACCAAACTCAACTTCTGCATACCCAACAAGAAGCTTTCTTACAAAAACAACAAAAGACAGAAGCTAAACTCATTGAAAGAAAAAAATCCGCACCGAAACCTGTTTATTATGTACGGGCTATTATTCCTGGTCGTGTCTGGTTAACCTTACAAGATGGTTCGACACTGACATTAGGTCTCGGCGATAAATTAGCAGGCTATGGTGTTATAACCGCGATCGATCCGAGTCAGGGCACGATTAGCTTAAGTTCCGGTGCCATCATTGGTTACAACCCAGATGATAGATGATAGTTATGCCATACATTGACCGTGACAACATTATAATAAAACATTGGAGAAATGTTCTTTTCCTCTTAGCTTGTTTGTTATTAAGTGGCTGCGGAAATCTTAAAACCAACGGATATTCTGGCATTGAGCATATGTTGCTCACGATGACCGGGGAATTTCCGAATATTTATCGGTTGATTACTGCCTTAGCTTACTTGATGGGTATCGCTTTTATTTTCCGAGGGGTTTATCAATTAAAGGTTTATGGTGATTTACGGACCATGATGTCAGTGCAAACCAATTTTAAAGCGACGATGATGGTTTTTTTTGCCGGTACGGCCTTATTGTATGCACCCACAGCCTTTAAAGACATGATGCTGTCAACTTTTGCGACGACCGATGTGAAGGATCCCATGAGTTATGTGCCGGCCCATGATTTGTCGACGTTATTAGCATCTAGAGCGGTTTTGCTCTTTGTTCAATTAATAGGTACTATCTCATTTATAAAAGGCTGGGTTAGCCTAACCCATGTATCGAACCCCAATGGCAGGAGCTCGATGGGTAAAGCGGTTACGCATATTGTAGCGGGTCTTTTGGCCGTCAATATCGAAGGTACAAGAGAAATACTACAAGCCAGTTTGGGTCTGTAAGCGTAGGGTCTGAATACCTTATAAAAGTTTAATAGAGCGTGTATAAAATAAAAGTTTGGAGAGACTAAAAATGAAGAATAAATTCCTTAAAACTAAGCTGATTCCACGTAGCTTAGCGGGTTTAAGTCAATTATCCTTAGGAGCAAGTGCCTACCTTTATACCAGTTTAGTTTTAGCGGCTGATCCAGCATCCAATGATCCGACTTTAGGTAAAGTGGCAAGCACAATTACTAGTTCTTTCGGCCAGCTGGCTAAATTGATCACTGCAGGTGCTTATATGGCAGGTATTGGTTTTTGTATGGCATCGATGCTGAAGTTTAAAGCACATAAAGATAATCCTACCCAAATCCCAATAGGAACGCCGATTGCCTTATTATTTATTGGTGTTGCCTTAATATTCTTACCGAATATATTCAGAATTGCCGGTTACACGGTATTTGGTGGAACCAGTGGCGCAGGTGGTGTCAGTGGTACGACAGGGCTTCCAGGAGAAGGTTTGTAAAAAAACCTTTTTGAAGCGGCTTTTGTGCGAGTAAGGGTGTGAGTAAAAACACCCTTAACTTGCGGTATCCAGAAGCAGATTGGGCGAGAAGACCACGGCTTTTATTGTAAGTGGCGGAGCAGGCATGTCATCTCGCGGTTCTGCATAAGGATAATTTAGAGTCTCTGAGTAGCTGAGCTAATTAAGGATTAATGAATGAAAAATAAAATAATGTTTTCGGTTAAAAAATTAAGTGTCCAACATTGCCTATTTGTAGTTATTCTGATGTTTGTCACTTTGGGTTACACAGAGGTTAGTAAAGCCGATGTGATGACTTTAGGGGATATGGCCTTAAAGATTACCGAATCATTTGAAGGTTTAGCAAAGCTGATTACTGCCGGTGCCTATATGGCTGGAATTGGCTTTGTGATGGCCTCGATGTTGAAATTTAAAGCGCATAAAGATAATCCTACGCAAATCCCGATAGGAACACCTATCGCCTTATTATTTGTAGGATCAGCGTTAATCTTCTTACCGCATATCTTTATTATTGCGGGTTATACGATTTTTGGCGGGACCAGTGGTGCAGCTGGAATTCATGGTGTGACAGGTTTGCCAGGTATTTAGTGATGTATCCGATTAAATTAAATGTAAATCCTCATGGTTGGCGCCTATTTATGCAGCGTAAGCTGGATCCACGCTTTGAGGAGTTTAGCGAAAAAATTTGGCAACGTGATGAATTTACTTGCCAGTTCTGTGGTTTACATTCTAAAAACCATCAAGAAATCATTAATTTGGATCAGAACTATCGCAACAATAAACTCACTAATTTAGTAACCGCTTGTAGCTTATGCACACAATGCTTTTTTTTAGAATCAGTCGAAACCTATGGCGGAGGGGTGTTAATTTATTTGCCTGAAGTATCGCAAAATCATTTGAATGGCTTTTGTCATTTATTATTTACTGCAATGAATACAGAAAGCAAATATAAAGAGACCGCACAAAACGCTTATCGAAATTTAAAATTACGCGCCGAGATTATAGAAGATGAATGGGGCACACAATTGCAGGAACCTTCAATTTTCGGTCAACTTATCATTGAATCCGAAAATAAAGCGTTGCTGAACAAGGAAATTTTTAGTACGGTTCGTTTATTGCCTTCACGGGCAGGATTTAGATACCAAAGTGCAGATTGGTCAGGTTCGCTAACAACACTTTTACAATAAAAAAATGCATGGCTAAAATTCTAGAATCATTTTTAGATGGAATAGATTCCTTTCTAGCCTGGTTGAGTACTTCACTTAAACAGACTGTGGAATCTTATTGTGATTTAGAAACCGCAGATAGTCCTACGGTACTGGTAGCGCACGATGGTTCACTTATTTCGGTCATCCAGATTGTCGGTGTGACGCAATTAATTGGAACAACTGAATTTCAGCGATTGCACGAAGGGCTCACTCAAACCTTGCAAACTGCACTGTCGCGATCCGGGCATGCACTCCAAGTTTTGTTTCAATATGATAGACAAGCCGTATCAGAATTACTCGAAGAAATCTTAGAACCGGGTAAACAAACCAGTCAACGTCTAAAATTAGATTTAACCGATTTATTTTCTGAACGGATTAATTTTCTAGCAAAACATTGTGCCTCTGAAAGTGTGTATTTCGTTTGTTGGACGCGGCCAATGAGCTTAACGACTGAACAATATCAGCGTTCCACCAAAGATAAATTAAAATTTATTCGCGAAAAAAAGATTCCTCCTTCTATTCTTACACAGAATGTTATTGCCGCCATTCCCGATTTACGTGATACCCATGATGCCTTTATTCGTTCAATACGCCATGATTTAGCTAATTTATATATTGCTGCCAATGTATTGGAAGTCCATGATGCCGTGCATGCGATACGATCCGTGGCTGATCCTGCTTTTACCGATAAAAATTGGCGCGCAGCATTACCAGGCGATAAAATTTCATTAAAAGAATATGATCGCTCGCACAATACACTTTCCGATATTCTATGGCCTTCATTGGCTCGGCAAGTGCTACCTCGTGATGCTGAAAATTTAGATTTAAGAACAGTCCGTTTTGGCGATAGAATTTATTCTTGTGTCTTTATTGATCTGTTACCAAAAGAAATAAAAGCATTTAATTCCTTATTGCAACGAACATTATCCGCTAGAATTCCATGGCGTATCTCGTTCTTTATTGAAAGTGATGGTTTACGCTGTATTAAATTACGATCGGTGTTGGCTTCGATATTAAGCTTTTCATCGGCCCAAAATCGTTTATTGAGTGATGCCAATAATTTATTACAATACATAGCGATTAATACCGATGATGCGGTGGTAAGATTACGTGTAGCGGCGTGTACTTGGGCGCCCGAGGGGCAAATTGGATTGTTACGCACCCGTGCGGCAGAATTAGCAAAGGCCATTGAAGGTTGGGGATCGTGTGGTGTCTCGGAAGTATCCGGCGATCCATTTGGCGGTCTTGCCTCAACGTTATTAGGTATCTCTGCAGAAAGTGTTGCAACACCGACTATCCTGCCTTTTTCGCAGGTCGTTTACATGTTACCGATTACACGGCCGGCATCACCCTGGAAAACCGGCGCGCAATTATTTCGTAGCCCGGATGGTAAACCCTGGCCATTTCAGCCAGGTTCCAGCGAACAAACCACCTGGATTGATTTGATTTATGCGCGTCCTGGTTCCGGAAAATCAGTTTTATCGAATACCTTAAATTTAGCCTTATGTTTGGCCGGTGGTTTACAACGTTTACCACGGATTGCCATTATTGATATTGGTCCCTCCAGCAGTGGTTTGATTTCCTTATTGCGAGAAGCTTTACCGGTTGCGAATCGACATTGGATTGCGTATCACCGCTTACGTATGACGGCGGATTATTCAATCAATCCTTTTGATACCCAATTGGGTTGTCGTTATCCAACGCCACAGGAACGCAGTTTTTTAGTTAATTTTTTAACATTGCTAACCACGCCATTAGGTGCAGTTAAACCTTATGACGGCATTTCCGATATGGCGGGTTTGATCATCGATGAGCTTTACAAAAATTTAGCGGATCAAGGCTCACCTTATCCTTACACGGCAGGTATTGAACCGTTGGTTGATGGAATTTTAGAGGAAATGGGTTTTATCTCTGATCAACGCACCACATGGTGGGAGGTAACGGATGCGTTATTTATTTCTGGATTTCCCCATGAAGCGATGCTGGCACAACGTTATGCGATGCCATTACTGGCGGATGCAGCCGCGATATGCCGAACGCCTATCATAGAAGATTTGTATGGAAAAATAACCGCTCCGACCGGTGAAAGTTTGATTAACGCGTTTGCACGGATGATTTCTAGTGCGATACGCGAATATCCGATTTTATCACGCGTGACCCGTTTTGATTTAGGTGAAGCAAGGATCGTTTCTTTAGATCTCGATGAAGTAGCAAAAAGCGGTGGCGATGCAGCGGATCGGCAAACAGCGGTGATGTATATGTTAGCGCGTTATGTCTTAGCTCGACATTATTATCTCAGTGAAGAAAATTTAAGTGATATCGCTAGCCAATATCGTGATTATCATAAGCAACGGATTGCCGAGTTACGTGAAGATCCCAAACGAATCGTATTTGATGAATTTCATCGTACCTCAAAAGCCAAAGCCGTTCGCGATCAAGTGATCGTAGACATGCGTGAAGGCCGTAAATGGAATATTCAAATCGCTTTACTCTCGCAGTCCTTAGATGATTTTGATGCAGTGATGGTAGAGTTTGCTACCGCTATTTATATTATGGATGCCGGTCCTGCACAATCAGTGGAAAAATCGGCAGAAACCTTTGGCTTATCACCTACCGCTAAGATTGCTTTGCGTACTCGCGTACATGGTCCGCGTGAAGGTGGAGCCACATTCTTAGCCCAATTTGCGACGAAAGAAGGGATGAATACCCAATTGTTAACCTTAACCTTAGGCCCCATCGAGTTATGGGCATTTAGTACCACCGTTGAAGATGTTAATTTACGGAATCGACTTTATCATCATCTAGGCCCAGTTGAAGCACGACGGGTGTTAGCGCGTTTATTTCCTAATGGTAGTATTAAGAAATTAGTCGAAAGACGCTTGGCGACGCTCAAAGAAGAACACGGTGTCATCACTGAAGACTCTAGCTTAGGAATAATTGAACAAATTGCGACTGAAATTTTAGCTAATTATACTAAGGATCCGGAATTATCCACAGTTTCGGTCACTTAATCCGTAAACTTGACAATAAACCATAACCCAGAAGAGCTTTTCGCAATAAGCTTAGTAAAAACAATATTAACAAAAGGATGTAGATAATATGGGTAAACATGAGGATAGTTTTGTTTTTTTATCAAAAAATGAGCTAGGTAATGAGTCACTGGATAGCATTCGTTTTGGCAATCATAGTTTAGACAAACAATTTAAACGGGATATTGATCTCATTAGTTTAGCCATCGTGCAATGCGGCTCATCTCAGCAAGATAAACTTAAAGCAGATACTTTATTAAAAAGTATGCTGTTATTATTTTTTGGCCATGTCTGTTATCGCGATCGTTCCGATCAGCGTTTTCGTCCTTTCAATAGCTTGGATACTTATTTCAAACATTCGGTTTTTAAGCAGTTTCCGATTGCGGCAATTTTATTGCATGGCAGTCGTGTATTGGTAGAATTTCCTAATGATATCGCCTCGCAACTTATCGATTGGTTAATTGTCGATAAAACTTGTTGGCGCTATATGGCGACGCATGGAATTAGTGCTTTGCCAATCGCTGAAAGGATTAATCAGCAAAGCATCCAAGCCACTTATAAATTTTTAAAGGAAGAAAAGGTGAGTGGTACCGCGGCAGCAATTAATTTGGTATCGAATTCTATTGCGGGTTTATTGAATAATTCTTATTTGGATTTTTCCGCAACCTCATCAACTCAAGAAAAACTGAATCGTGCTGAACATTATGGTTTTGATTTAGCCTTGGGCGGAGTGGGCAATCCACATTTTGCTTCAAAAGAAATAATTCAAAATAATGGCGAGCATGGCCATTTATATATTCATTTTTATCAAGATTCTTCCCAAAAAAACCAATCAGGATTGTTGTTAGGTATCGAACAATCAGCTCCAGGAAAACCGGATCAATACGGTGGTCAGCATGATTTAGCGGTCAGTGATAAAGAATATAGTGCTTCCGGAGGCGATCTTTTTTGTAAAAAACCCAACTTAGAACGGTATCAAAAAGAATACCTAGGATTAGCGACACTACCTTTCGCCAACTATTACGATAGTCTCTGGAATGGTATTACTAAAGAGACGTTAATCTAAGAACCCGTCTTCATGCTATTTTATCCGTTTAAGAAGTCCAAAAAAATGAGCGATAATGACGTAATTTTCAGCCGAAGAAGTCGTTATTTCATAATCTTTTGATAACCTACGAAAATTA
>JBDLTN010000051.1:0-11017 GCA_039805785.1 Pseudomonadota bacterium
AATTAAGAAGAAAAACATATATAATATAAGCTTATTATCTATGTTTTATTATTATTAAAAGATTCAATTTTCCTTATTAATATTTTAAGTTATAAATATATAGTTATTTATGGGGATTTAATTATCTTTTTTCAATAGCTATATAATTTCTTTGTGTATTTCCAATATATAATTGTCTCGGCCTTGCAATTCGAAGTTTAGGATCCGCCATCATTTCTTCCCATTGTGAAACCCAACCTACCGTACGAGCTAAGGCAAAAATTACTGTGAACATGTTAATTGGAATTCCTAAAGCACTCAAAGTTATTCCTGAATAAAAATCTACATTAGGATATAACTTTCTTTCAATAAAGTAAGGATCTTCTAGCGCAATTTTTTCTAAAGCTAGCGCAAGTTTAAATAAAGGTACTTCCTTTTTGCCTGTTTCTTCCAATACATCATGGCAGGTTTTTTTCATCACTGCTGCTCGAGGATCATAGTTTTTATAGACACGATGTCCAAAACCCATTAATCGAAAAGGATCATTAGGATCTTTAGCTTTTTCGATATAGTGGTTAATACGTGAAATATCTCCAATTTCAAGCAGCATATTTAAGCAGGCTTCATTAGCTCCCCCATGTGCCGGGCCCCACAAAGCGGCTATACCAGCAGAAATGCAGGCATAAGGATTAGCACCGGTTGAGCCCGCCATTCTAACAGTAGATGTAGAAGCATTTTGCTCATGATCCGCATGTAAAATAAAAATTTTGTCTAGAGCTTTTGCTAATACAGGATTTGGCAGATTCTCTTCCGTTGGAACTCCAAACATCATATGCATAAAATTTTCTGCATAATTTAAATGATTCAGAGGATACATAAAAGGCAATCCAGTCGCATACTTATAAGACATAGCAGCAAGAGTTGGCATTTTTGCAATTAATCTTAATGCAGCTAATTTTCGATGTTCTTGATTATGAATATCCAATAAATCATGGTAAAAAGCAGATAATGCTCCCACTACACCCAACATAATTGCCATGGGATGAGCATCTCTGCGAAATCCATGGAAAAAATGACGCAGTTGCTCATGTACCATAGTATGTTGATTAATTTCTTCATTAAAATTCCGTTTTTGAGTTTGATTAGGTAACTCACCATGAAGTAATAGATAAGCAACTTCTATAAAATCCGATTTTTCCGCAAGTTGATCGATCGAATATCCACGATAAAGTAAAATACCTTTATCACCATCAATAAAAGTTATTTTAGACGCACAGGAAGCAGTAGATAGAAATCCCGGATCATAGGTAAATCGGTTTACTTTTGCCAATTGAGTGACATCAATAACATCAGGTCCTAATGTTGCTTTGCAAATCGGCAAATTGATTGGAGATAAATCATTAACAGTTAAAGTTGCCGTGGAAGAAGACAAGTCTTTAGTAGTTACTTCCGCAGATTGGGTCATAATAGCCTCTAAATTTATAAATTTAATTTCATCGCCAACAACTAGCAATTACCTAAAAGCGGATGGATTTAACAAAGATAAAATACTGATGTCACACGGCATTGAAGATTTTATCAAACTATTAGAAAGACATGCTAGATTTGTGCTAGATTAACGATATTGTGCAAACTATTCAATACTTTACTGTAACAAATGACGCCTTAGGCCAGAGACTCGACAATTTTTTAATGTCGCGGCTAAAGGGTTTGCCTAAAAGTCGTCTTTACCGAATTATACGAAAAGGCGAATTACGCATTAACAAAAAAAGGGTAAAACCGGATTATCGTCTACAAGAAGGAGATGTTATTCGTGTACCTCCTCTTCGACTTACCCCTCGCATAGAAAAAAATAGTTTAAATACAAAGTTAACTGAGCTACTTGAAAAATCAATTATTTTTGAGGATAAACACTTGTTAGTCCTTAACAAACCTAGTGGCATGGCTGTACATGGTGGTAGCGGTATACATTTAGGCATCATAGAAGCTATTCGTCTGCTGCGACCACAATTAAAATTCTTAGAATTAGTTCATCGCTTAGATCGTGACACTTCAGGTTGTTTATTAATCGCTAAAAAAAGTAGTATTTTAAAGGAATTACACCAACTATTGCGCTCAGGCCAGATGAAAAAAACCTATACTGCTTTAGTCGCGGGACACTGGCCTAAATCACTACAAACAATTGATGCTCCCTTGTATAAAAATCAATTACAATCTGGAGAGCGCATTGTGCTTGTTCAAACGGAAGGAAAAAACTCGATAACTGAATTTTCTGTCCAACAATACTTTTCTGAATCGACATTAATGTCGGCAATGCCCATTACTGGCCGCACCCACCAAATTCGCGTCCATGCTCAATATGCTAAACATCCCATTATTGGTGATGAAAAATATGGAGAAAAAGAAATTAATAAAAAGATGCGTCAATTAGGCTGTAAAAGACTTTTTCTGCATGCTAGTCAACTTGAGTTCAGTTTAGGCTCGACGGGGGAAACTATAACTCTAACTGCCAAATTGCCAGAAGATTTAAATCAAGTTTTGAAAAATTTAACCTCTTTATCAAGTCGATAAAAAGCTCATTTTTTACTATTTTTCTTTAATTCAGCAAAGATATGACTGCGAACTTCTTCAACATCAGCATGCCCATTGATTGAAATATAACAAGGTGCTTCCGGATCACCACTTTGTTGCCATCCTTTGTAATAGGAAAGTAACGGTTTGGTCTGTTGATGATAAATGCGCAAACGCTCGCGAATAGTTGCTTCTGTATCATCTTTTCGTTGAATGAGTGCTTCCCCTGTTATATCGTCTTTATTCGGTATTTTTGGCGGACTATGCACTATATGGTAAATACGGCCTGAGCCAGGGTGAATACGCCGTCCACTTAAACGTTTTACAATTTCATCGTCCTCAATCTGAATTTCAATAACAAAATCAATAAAAATCCTGTTAGATCGTATCGCCTCTGCTTGAGGTAAGGTACGTGGAAAGCCATCAAACAAAAAACCATTCACACAGTCTGCTTGCTGAATGCGCGACTCGATTAATTCGATAATAACCTTATCAGAAATTAATTGGCCTGAGTCCATTAAAGCTTTGGCCTGAAGCCCCACGGGAGTACCTTGGTTAACGGCAGCGCGCAACATATCACCCGTAGAAATTTGGGGGATATCGTAAAAAGTCGTTAGGAATTTGGCTTGCGTACCCTTTCCTGCCCCAGGGGCACCTAATAAAATAATTCTCATGTTCTATTCTTATCTCAAGTAAGTGTCTAAACTTCATCCATGAAAAGTGATTTGGACTAGCCAGAAGTCTAAAAATATGTTTTTATCACTATCTGATTTTTCCAGTCTATAGTGAAAAACCCCAATCAGAATTATCTGTATAAAATAACTGCGACAAATCAGATCAATCAAAAAAGTTTCGAAAGAGTCTACTATAAAAACAGACAAAACATGTAGGGTCTTTTTCAGGAAATATACTCAATCGACTACCGGTAGTAAAACATACCAGAAAGTAGGTTTTTCAAAGAGTATACCTTAAAAAGACTTTTGCTTACCCATCAAACTTCATGATGATCTATGAATATTTTTGTTTTTGACATTGAAACAGTTCCAGATATAAAAAGTGGCCGAATTCTTTATAATCTGGATAGTGACAAAAATGATCGGGAAGTCGCTGAGATAATGCTTGCTAAACGCCAAGAAAAAAACGTTAACTCAACCTTTCTTCCTCATCATTTGCAACGTATCGTAGCTATTTCTGTTGCATTACGCACTAAAAACCAATTTAAAATAGGGTCTATGGGTAATCTCGATTCAGATGAGTCTGTCCTTATAGAAGCCTTTTTTAAATGTATTGAAAAGTATTTACCTACCTTGGTTTCCTGGAATGGAAGTGGTTTCGATCTGCCTGTTTTACACTATCGGTCATTATTGCATGGAATTAGTAGTCCTAGCTACTGGAATGTAGGTGATGATGATGCACGTTTCCGTTGGAATAACTATTTAAGCCGTTATCATTATCGGCATACAGATTTGATGGATGTACTAGCTGCCTTTCAAAGCCGCGCAAATGCTCCGTTGACGGAAATTGCTGTTATGCTAGGTTTACCTGGGAAACTAGGCATGGATGGGGGTCAAGTCTGGGATTATTTCTTAGATAAAAAATTAGCCGCCATCCGAAATTATTGTGAAACAGATGTACTCAATACCTATTTAATTTATCTTCGTTTTGAGTTTATACGTGGAAATTTGTCTTTTGAAACTTATCAGAAAGAATATACCTACGTACGTGAGAAGATTGCTGAAGAAAATAAGCCCCATTTTAAACAATTTATAGAAGCATGGAAAATTTAAAAACTATACCTACCCATACCACTCCCGTCGAGATCACAGGCTTTTCTCACGAAGGCCGAGGCATTGCCCACATTAATGGCAAAATTACCTTTATCGAAAATGCATTACCTGGAGAAACCGTTCTAATCGCTTACACCAAAAAACGAGGCTCCTATCATGAAGCAAAATCTATCCAGATATTAAAAGCCTCAACAGATAGGTTCCAACCAGGTTGCCCGCATTATGATAGCTGCGGAGGATGTAGTCTCCAACATCTAAATAACCTAACTCAGCGTCAACATAAAGAAAACACACTGATGGATCAACTCTACCATTTCACTGATAACCGGCCAAAATTACTACCCCCACTTATTGGGTCAAGCTGGGGCTATCGCCGAAGGGCGCGACTAGGGGTAAAATATGTTGCTAAAAAGCAAGCGGTGCTAGTGGGTTTCCGTGAAAAAAATGGGCGATATCTCGCGCAATTACAAACTTGCAAAACATTAGATCCTAGAATTGCTCAACTTTTAATCCCATTACAGCAGCTTATTCATAAACTAAATGCCTTTCAAGCTATCCCACAAATTGAAGTAGCACTCGGTGATGAGATGCTTGGCTTAGTTTTTCGACATCTCGTCCCTTTGGATGACTCGGATCAAATACAGCTCAAAAGCTTTGCTAAACAGCATAGTATCCAGCTTTATCTACAACCTGGCAATGAAAATAGCACTCACTGTATTTGGCCTGAAAATCCTAAACTATTAAGTTATCATTTGGAAAATACAGGGTATAAGCGTTTGGAACTGTTATTCGAGCCCAAACACTTTGTCCAGATTAATGCGGAAATCAATCAGATGATGATCCAGCGAGCTATGGAGTTGCTCTCACCTAATTTCAGCGATCGGATATTGGATTTATTCTGCGGATTAGGTAATTTTAGTTTACCCCTAGCCACTCGCTGTCAAGTCGTCGTGGGTGTTGAGGGATACGCTGAACTCGTGGAACGGGCAAAAGCCAATGCTAAACATAATGATATCAACAATATACAATTTTATACAGCTGATTTAACAGGCTCTATACTAAAAGAAGCCTGGGCCCAACAAACTTTCAACAAAATTCTATTGGATCCGCCTCGCTCTGGAGCTCTGGAAATCATTTCGCAAATTGCACATTGGAATGTTGAGCGTATTGTGTATGTATCCTGTAATCCTGCTAGTCTAGCGAGAGATGCAGGAGAATTAATAAAACAAGGCTATAGTTTAGAACAAGCTGGAATAATGGATATGTTCCCGCAAACTCATCATAGTGAAGCAATTTGTTTATTTACTAAATAGGTTGTATGAATAAACCAAACAGCACATTTATCAAAAATTTCTGGTTTTTGATAGGAATATTTTGCAGTACAATTTTATTAATCAGCCCAACGAAAGCTTCTGCCTATTATGACGAAAATGGTCAGGATTCGTCCTTTTCATCCATTCAACAAAATCTGAATAATATATTAAGTCATTTTAGGGGTTTTAATACCGGCGTTTCCATTCAGTCATTATCCACCGGAAGAATATTGTATCAATATAATGCCAATCGTGGTTTTGTCCCTGCAAGCACATTAAAATTATTTACTGGAATTGCTGCTTTAGATTATTTAGGCCCTCATTTTCAATTTAAAACACGCTTTTTAACCAACCCAGGCGCAAGGATCCATAATGGCGTCTTAACTGGAAATTTGTATATTAAATTTAGTGGCGATCCCTATTTAACACTTGAGGATCTCAAAGACATGTTAGAAACTCTAAATGAACAACACATAAATAGGATCCAAGGTAATATTGTTATAGATGATACGGTCATTGATCGGAGTACCTGGCCTCCGGGACGTGTCATCGATGATAGAATTTTCTGTTACGCGGCGCCGGTAACGGCTACTATCATCAATCGCAATTGTTTTAGCCTTAGTGTTAAACCGAATCAACACCTATTACACCCTACTGTCACAAAAAGTAATAGTAATTTAGGCATCGTTATTGACAATCAAGCCGTCACAAAACGCTTAAGACAAGGAAGCTACTCATTAGATTTAAAGCCGAATGCAATTAGCAAAAATCACTATACTTTAAGAGGCTATCTTTCCCCAAAAATGGGACCTTTGTCCTTTGCTGTTGCCTTACAAAATCCAAATTTAGCAACCTATGATATTTTAGCGGGATTATTGAGAAAATATTCTGTCCGCTATTCAAATTTAGTCTATGGAAAAACCCCTCCCCTGGCTAAAATTGTAGCCGAAAATAGTTCTCCAGAACTTGCTTTTTTAATAAAAAATATGCTAAAAAAGTCGGATAATCTCATTGCAGATAGTTTATTAAAAAAACTAGGAGAACAGTATTTTTCAGTGCAAGGCAGTTGGAAAACCGGTAGAAACGCTGTTCAAGCTATTCTTGCCAACAAAACAAGTATCGATTTCAAGCAGCTCATGATGGTCGATGGCTCTGGCTTATCTCGTAACAATATAGTTACGCCCAACGCTTTTGTTAAATTATTAAATTTCGCTTATACGCAATTACCTGATAGTGATTTGCTTTTTGAATCCTTACCACAATCAGGTATCGATGGTACTTTAAAACATCGCTTGGGTGGTCCTGTCATAGGTAGGATACACGCAAAAACGGGAAGCATGCATGGAATAAGTAGCTTAGCGGGTTATGTTCGCACTGCTAATAATCAAGTTCTAGCTTTTTCTATTTTAATTAACGATCCAGTACCTGGCAAAAACAATCAAGGAGGCTATCGCTTATTAGAAAATCGCATTTGTGAGTTTTTGGCTAGAAGCTATGTCTAAAATAATAAATACCCAGCTTAAAGCCCAATATAAGTTTTAATTGATTTTTCTAAATTTTTCAGCGCTGCAAACTAAAAATAAGGATAATTAAAAATGGTTAAAATAAAAAATTCGCTCTATTTAAATAATGATGGCAGTATTAATTTAGAAACTTGGCTACACCACGCTGCAATGCAAAGGAGTCAAGAAGACTTCAAATTGATTCGACAAGCCTCTATTTTAAGTCAAATTGTAGGTGAAGCAAAAATAACACCTACGCATGTTTCTTGCTTACAACAAGGCCTAACTATGGCCGAAATTCTGTTAGACTTGCATTTAGATAAAGAAACCATTGCAGCTTCATTAATTTATAGCTGTGTAAATTATGCTGAACTCTGCTTAGAAACAGTGTATGAACATCTAGGTCCCAATGTAGCAAAAATTATAGAAGGCGCAAAACAAATGAACGCCATTCGTTTTGCCAATACTGCCGCAAATCTACATCAAGCTCAATTAGAAAATATTCGAAAAATGCTACTTGCAATGGTAGAAGATATGAGAGTTGTACTTATTAAGCTTGCAGAGCGCACCGCTACTATGCGCACGCTGGATATGTTAGATCGAAAAGCAAGTCAAGCCTATGCCCGTGAAACATTGGATATCTATGCGCCGTTAGCTAATCGTCTTGGTGTAGGTCAACTTCAATGGGAGCTAGAAGATCTTTCCTTACATTACCTGGAACCAAAAATATATGCACAAATTGCACAGCTTCTTCAAGAACGATTGATCGATCGAGAATCTTATGTCCAAATTATTTTAACTCAATTACGTAAGATTTTAGATAATGCTAAATTACAGAACTTTGAAATATATGGACGAGTAAAACACATCCATAGTATTTACAGAAAAATGCAACAAAAAAAATTAAAATTTGAAGAACTCTATGATCTCAATGCTATTCGCATTTTAGTCAATACCATTAAAGATTGCTATAATGTTTTAAGTATCATCCATAGTTTATGGTCACCGGTGGCGGGACAATTTGATGATTATATTGCAACACCAAAATCTAACGGTTATCGCTCTATTCATACAGCAGTTTCAGGTCCTGGACAAAAGATACTTGAAATTCAAATTCGTACTCACCAAATGCATCAAGAATCTGAGCATGGTTTAGCTGCGCATTGGCAGTATAAAGAAACTGCACAGCGACAAAAAGAAAGTTATCAGACAAAAATTGCTTGGCTTCGCCAAGTCCTAGAATGGCAAAAGGAATTGGTAAAACGTGGTAAAGCAACTGTACCAGGTCTTACAACGGTTTTAGATGATCGAGTGTATGTGTTTACGCCAAATGGAGATATTCTTGATCTACCTAAAGGAGCCACACCTTTGGACTTTGCTTACCACATACACAGTGAAGTGGGACATCGTTGCCGAGGAGCAAAAATCAATGGGGCTATTGTTCCATTAACTTACCAACTAAAAATTGGTGAACAAATCGAAATTCTTACTGCAAAACAAGGAAGTCCTAGTCTAGACTGGCTAAATCCAAATTTAGGCTATTTATATACAGCACGTGCTAAGGCAAAAGCCCATCATTGGTTTAAAACTCAAGATTATGAAAAACATTTACTTCATGGTGAAGATTTATTTAATAAAGAAATTCAGCGCTTGGGATTAACCACTCTCGATCCTGAGAAATTAGCTCACAAACTGCATTTTAAAACCAAAAAAGAAATGATTGCCGCATTAGGCAGCGGTGATCTTCGGCTTGCTCAGCTTTTAAATACAGTACAATCACAAGAAAAACAATTAATATCAAGCTCAGCTCAGCCTGAAATTTTATTAGGTAAACCTCGGAGCAGCTTACCAGAAGGTATTAGCATAGCGGGTGTCACCGATTTGTTAACCCAGACAGCTGGTTGTTGTAAACCTGTTCCAGGCGATCCTATCCGTGGGTTCATAACCCAGAGCCGAGGCATTGTGTTACATCGAGATGATTGTATGCATTTAATCAATCTTGAGCCAGAAAAACACAATCGCTTAGTCGATGCTGATTGGGGCCTAGCCGTTAGTCAAGTGTATCCAGTCGACATCTGTGTAGAAGCCTACAATCGCCCAGGTTTACTCCGTGATGTATCTACACTGATTGCTAATGAAAAGTTAAATCTAGTCGCACTGACATTAGCTAGTGATAAACCCGATCCGAAGGCTTATATTAAATTAACTATCGAAATACCTAGCTTACTTTCACTTGGAAAAGTGCTCGATCGCATTAAACAAGTACCCAATGTTATTGATGTTAGAAGACAAATCATTAGTTAAATCATCCTAACACTTTGGTTAAATTATATTGCGAGCAACAGTTCAGCCAAAAATTCCTGTGAGAAAAATATACCTATGTCTAAAGAAATAATTTATAGTATCTCTGAACTCAATCAAATGGTTCAAGATCTACTACATGATGCATTTTTACCTATTTGGGTAGAAGGAGAAGTATCTAACTTCGCAAACCCTTGCTCTGGGCATTGGTATTTTTCTTTAAAAGATGAAAAAGCTCAAGTACGCTGCGCGCTTTTCAATGGTCGACAACGTTATAAAGAAAACCTCCCAAAAAACGGCATGCAAATCTTAGCTCGTGCCAAAATTTCTTTATATCCCACGCGTGGAGAGTTTCAGTTAATCATTGATCAATTTGAACCTGCAGGTGAAGGAGTTTTACGTCGAGCATTTGAAAAATTAAAAAATCAGCTTGCAGAAGAAGGTTTATTTGAGCCTAGACACAAAAAACCTATACCGAAGTTTCCCAATACAATAGGTATAATTAGTTCAGAAACAGGTGCTGCGCTGCGGGATATCTGCATCGTTCTTAAGTTACGCTTTCCTGCTATTAGCATTATTGTATATCCTTCTTTAGTTCAAGGAAAAACTGCCTCCGCACAAATTGTTAAGCAAATACAAACTGCAAATCAGCGTAAAGAATGTGATGTTTTAATTTTAGCGCGAGGGGGCGGATCGCTAGAAGACTTATGGTCTTTTAATGAGGAAAATGTAGCTAGAGCAATTTTTAAAAGTAATTTACCCATTATTAGCGCAATCGGACATGAAACAGATTTTACCATTGCCGATTTTGTTGCAGACAAACGCGCTTCCACCCCCACAATGGCCGCACAATTAGCAAGTCCCGATGGACATGAATACCAACAACAATTAGATAAAAACTTTCAGCGCCTTATTAAAATTATTTTCTATTTATTAAAAAGTTATGAGCAAAATCTAGAAAATCTTGCAAAACGATTACGTCATCCACAGCAAAGAATACAAGATGGTTTTCAACGTTGTGATGAATTAACACAGCGCTTAAATCTAGGGATAAAAAACCAAATGCAAATTCGCCAACAAAAAATTTTAGGTTTATCACGCACACTTCAAGCCATAAGTCCTTTAGCTAGCTTATCACGTGGATACGCGATTGTTAGCGATGCAACGAGCAAAAAAATTCTGCGTAATAGTAAAGAAGTAAAATCCGGTCAAAAGATTATTACTAAGCTAGCTAAAGGTGAATTATTATGTGAAGTTAAAGAATTACTTTAGCTTTTTTTGTTTTAACTATAGTAAAAGCATTTTTGTCATTACAAGCGCCGAACATATCGGTCATCTGTAGTGGTTCAAACTTAATGTGACAGTTACCCGTTTTTTCAGTCGTGCTTACTGTCAGTTGAAGTTAAGACTGTCAACTTTTTCCTGCCAGATTTTTTTACCCTCAAAAAATGTTTCTATCGGCGTACGCCCACAGCACATTTTTCCTTGATGAGTTCGCTCGTTATTTTAATAAGCGAGCCAATCATCCAAGTCTTTTTGCAATTCGTCAAGAGAAGCATAAATC
>JBDLTN010000052.1:0-10916 GCA_039805785.1 Pseudomonadota bacterium
TTCCAGCATACTCAGTGCTCCACGTAATCCTATCGTCAATTGATAGCTCCAAGGATGTTGATAGGTTAAAAACTCAATCAGAGCAGGGACACAGGATGAGACCCAAGGCCCAAACTGTAATAGATCAGCAATAAAACGAACGACTAATTTGCTTCGATAAGCCTCTGCTGGGAACCTCGCTTGCACACTAGGATGTAGCAAAGCCGTTTCTAAACAGACTGCACTCAGAGTATAATACAGATGTGTTGACTGCATGGATCTGAGGACACGTCTGAGAAAATGACTATGATCGTGCTCATGCCAATGAGGCGTTAAGCCAGCTGCTCGGAAATAATCACCCACTCGCGTATGCACTAAGCATTGCTCGCCTAAATAAACTACCCCTATCGCTTGTGCTCTTTGCCCAAACTGTTCCACCGCACTTTCGCGTTGCCGTCGTTTTAATTGCGCTCTTCTCAAGAAGTAACCGGTAACAGGAAGCTTGGTTAAAATGATTTCTGAAGAAACACAGTTCATAGAATCTACATGTATAAATTGCCAACATTGATCTGATCTCAAAAAATGCAAGCTATTGGCTTTGAAAGATACCGACCGTGCAGCATCAAGTTTATAGTTATTAGGAGCAAAAACCATATAAGAAAAAGAGCTATCTTCTGCGTTAATAAACCAGGATAAAGCGATGTTTTCATTGCTACAATAACCTAGCATTCCCAATGGCGATTGGTTTTTGACGCATTGCAGATTTATAAATGCAGAGTTGTCACAAGCGACTAATCCATGTTGTGTAACAGTATTTTTAGTAACAGCTTTTGTTGCTTCTGCTTGTGGAAGTGACATCAACGGAATCATCACTGCAGCTAAAGTAGACACAGCGGGCGCCTGCTCTCTTCTTCTTAGATGCCTTAGCCCTACATAGGCTAAGGTTGCTGTTAAAATAGCGCCTGTTGTTGTTCCCAATGTAACAGATAATAGTCCTCTCCACCCAGAGAAATGGCTAACTTGTTTTTCTTCATAGGAGACCTCTGCTGATTCTAATTTAACCATAGGCTGAAAAGCGGGTTTCGGTATGATTTGAGTGGAGGAGAAGCTACTGCAGGCAAAGCTCTTTATTAACTCATTATTAATTTCCCAAGAATTTTGAAGATAAGCTTCAGTTTGATTTATTTTTTGCATCTCATCCATTTGCGAAGAACTATTAAATAGTTGATTGTGTAAAAAGACATATCTATCAAACGTTGTATCGAGTAAATAGCTAAACACATTTTTTTGAATTAATTTATCAGGTTCGTTTATTAGTCCCCTTATTATTATCCAGGGTAAAACTTTTACCGCCTCTTGAAAAAATGCGTTGGTACAAACCTGGTCTGTAAACTTACTTTCCAAAAGGTTCGCACCATAGGCTTGTATAAAATCATCCAGGGTGATCGATGACTCAAATCCTAAAGTAGCCGCCGCATTAACCTTATTGGCTCGACTATTAACCGCTAAAAAGTATAAAAGTGCATTGATTACTAATCGATCAAATTTATTAATTTTATTATCTATTAGTCCCATCCAATGAAGTTTGTTCAATGCATTTTGTAGTTCTGCTATTTGATTCAAGGGATAGGTAATTAGCGTTAAACTACGACCCAGTTCATCAAACCATAGAGAGTTAACACGTGTGGTATTTTCAGCATCCCAATTCTTCAGAGTAATCGTCTGGTTCGTTCGACTGAATACTAGGTCTGTCTCGGTACGATTTACTCTGATAGCGTTCGGTTCTACTTGTTCAAGTACTAAAATATGTGTTTTAGTGGCATTCAACGTGGAAGGAATAACAACCGATTCATTTTCCCATCGAACCTTGTGAGTTTCTACGCTCTCTTCTATCCAGATCTCTTCGATGTCTTCAACAGGAATAGCAAGCTTAGCCAATTCACTAAAAGGAATAGGCACATTACCAGGATACGTATAGAGCATGATATTTCTACTTTTATCATAATAGAAATCATTCAGTGTGACTGTTACTACAGCAGGATCATCCCCGCTTTGTAGGCCGGTTAAAATCAGATCCTGGTTGCTAGAAAAGACAGCGAGTGTACCGTATTCAATATTCATCACTAGACTTGCATAGTGACTCCAATGATTTTCAGCTACTCGGTAGCTCGTTTCGTGTTTAGCGACTCCATAAAAAGGGACTAACGGGATCGATGTACTATTCATCTCTCTACAGCTTTTATGACTGACCGTATGGCGGTAATCAGGATTGAGTGCATAGATCTCTCCTTGATCATTGATAAAGGCAAGATGCTGGTATTCTGTACCAGCAAAGAAATTCTTAATAATCAGATGATTTAAGGGAGAGAGAGAGATGAGTAAATTGCATGTAAGTGCCAACTGGCTCCCAGAGATTGGCACTTCTCGAAGATGCAGAAGATCGATCTCCCTATCAAACGCCTTATTATTAATCGTAGTTACACTGAAGCTTTTATTGTTAGGAAAAATACTCATTTGATAGAGATCTATTCCCTCTCCACCTTGTGCATAGATTACATTCTGACTGAGCGTTAAAACATTTAAGCTATTCCCTCCCATTATGGCTATGTCATCTTGATCAAGCTTCAACATACCGAAAACAGAATGGTTCTCAGTGCTAGCACTAATTTCAGCATAATCATGGGTCAGATCATCAAAGTCTACTTTGACTTCGCTCATATAATAAAGATAGGCAGTTTCTATTTTATTAGCTGCTATCAAAATTATTAATGGATAAATTGAGGAAAATAAAGCTTGATCTCCGTGTAGTAAGCCCTCTCTCATCAAGAAGATTAGACCATTCACTTTAGACATGAGTAATTCATTATCCACAGTTTTTTTCTTTTCAACCCCTTCACGCAAACAAGTCCCTATTTCATTTTTAAGAACAGTTATTTTCTGGGTAGTTTCATAATCGATTTTTGCCTTTTCTTCCAGGAGTAGAACTTCTTTTAGCTTTCCTTTTTCAAGATCTAATTTTCGATAAGCATGATCTAAGATTCTATAGCGATTTTTTAGGCGTTTTTTATTTGAACGTAATTCTCTCTCTAATTTATCTAGCTTTTCCTCAGTTGCTTTCTTTCCATTGGACACGTTTGAGTTGAACCGCATTTCTTCATGTTTTTTAGTATCTGGGTTAAAGCAATAATTAAATATGCATTGTTCAAATAAACGTAATCTTTCTTTTAATCTTTTTTCTTCAGCTTTTTTGCTTCTAATCAAATTCATTACCCATCTTATCCGCTCTCGAATAAAATACACTCTAAGGTTTTTTTGCTTTACGTCAGATTCAGTTTGCATGCTATTACTTTGGCTATCCTTCCATTGCTTTTCTGCTTTATTATCGGGAGTAGCTGAGTTTTCGATATGAAACGAGGTAATAATAATGATATCAGAATCATCAGAATCCCCTTTTTGTTCTGGTGCGAACAAAGGTAAAATATGACTTTGATAACGATCAATAATGTTAAAATTAGGCTGTTTTGTTTCTAAATCCAAATAATTAGAAACGGTGATTAAAAAAGATTGAGAAGGTATCGAAACATAAAGTTCATTCATGCTCAATGAATACTTCATGGAAGCATGCGTCAGTAATGTCGAGTCAGTAAAGATTAACTTCCCTCCCTTTGCATGAACCTCTGCATGACCCATACTGGGTTTAACATACAAGACATCGGAACTTCCATCACTCCATATCTTAGTTCCACCATAAACAACAGCTTCCCGACAATCGTAAATAGTATCGTACCAATGATCATGATCACCTAGTCGGTGATATCCTTTAGTATCTACAAAAGGTTGTTGATCTCCACAATGGACTGTTTCTGCAGACTCACGACCCCCTATAAGCGTATCCTGTTCGTTTTCTCCTTGGTAAGTCCACTCTGTCTGATTAGTATTAGGTTTCACGATTACAGATACCCGAGCTACTCCTTTACGGCGTGCGTCATAAACAACCGAGTCAACGCTCAGCTGACTGAGGTCCAGGACATTTCTAGCATCATCTGCACCGCCTATGATTTTCCCTGTAAAAGAAGGATCAAATAGACTAAACCAATTGGTTTTATTGGCTGATCCATACACCGTTGGATTCCCTCCATAAATCTGGAATTCATTATTCCATATAGAACCGTATATCTTTCCTTGATTAATCATTTTTAAATCAAAAAATGCTGACAAATTATTTTGGTCATCATTCATCAGTCGAGTGAAATTACCTTTCATGTAGACATTTTTGCAATAAGCGCTCAGTTGATCGCGACGCATCAGTGGGAATTCACAGCCTTGTCGATAATTTCCGCTCTTAATCGACTCATCTAAAGAATAAATCTTAATTTCTGAACAATAGGGACCGCAAAAGGTTTGGCTCGGAATATAATCCTTACCCGTCAGATTAATATACGCATAACTGGCATCAGTATAGTAGGATCCATTTTCTGCTCGTTTGGTTTCTCCAAAACCGGCTGCATAAAGTCCTACCCTATCTCCTAGAAATTCTAGATGTTCCAAAAGCCGTTCAATGGTAATTTTAACATGGTTATCTCGAGCCACCTGATCCTGCACATCCTGAGGAGGTGACATAAAAACCAGTGCGTGAAAAAATGAACGTGCACTTTGGTCGTCCGATATCTTGTGCAGCTTTCTCAATTCATGCACAGTTGATGATGCGGCATAAACTGACTGGCCTATAACAACAATAAGCCCAACAACCGTTCCTAGACCTGGTGCCCTCAAAGCGGTAAGTGCGACACCGGAGACAATGGAAGCACTGGCAAAGCTCACTCCTGCAATCGCATCACGATATTCTTTAGAGTTTTTTTCTGCTTTAGAAAGGGTAATGCTGGATTGCACCAAATCGACGATATCAAACGCATTCCCTAAAAGACCCGCTGCGCCACGCGAAAGAAAAATACTGCCTTTTAGCTGTTTAATAATTTTTGGCGTTATCCTGATTACGCCCTTCTCAATTGCATCGGATAAAAAGGAGTAACTCATTTCGCCCGCACCCAGTAGAAGGCCTACTTCATCCCCAACCACTCCTGAGTGAATCGTGCTATATAAACCTCGGAGGAAACTAATCCGGCCCGCTGCATTAACCCAGCTATTTGTGGACCCCGCTTGAATGGTGCGCTGATGAGCAGCGGCCTTATGGAATGAAATCACATTGGAAAAGCCTTTCTCTGAAATAGTCGTTGAAGCGATCTTTACTATCTGATTCCAGTCACGATCATTTAAGAATTTACCTTTTTCAGACAGTAACAAGGTTTTAATTTCTTGAGCAATCGCCACTTGAGATTTAGTCCCAACAAATGACATTTCTGAAGTCGCCTGGCCGATCGCTTGAATATCCGCTGCGGATTTCCTATTAAGATTTTCTAAGTAATTCTTTGCAGAAAGACTGACATGGCCATTTTTTATGGCTTGCTCCAAACTATTTGCAGTCATCCCGCTATGAATGAGCTGGCCTACAGCATCCTGATTAGCGAAAACTCTAGCTCTCATATCATAAAGTAAAGTTCGAGAAATCGATTGACCATTGTTTAAGATTAGCTTGCTTTTCTTATCCTGCTGTGCCAATAAGGAACGTTCCGTCTCAATCTTTGTGCTTAAGCTGGATTGATGATCAACATGCAATGCTAATTGTTTATTCGCATCCGCTACATCCCACACTTCAATGCGAACCCCTTCTGATCCTACTTCATAACCAGCAGAACTAATGGCTTCTACTAGTACTTCTCCTAGTTTCGTAGAGCTTCCTGTTCCACTTACCCAGGCTACGTTACTATCAAAATAACCATAGCTTTCTCCTCGCCAATAGAGTGATACCACATGATTGTCAACTATAATGTTAGCCGCATAATCTCCACTGGGAATTGTTTGATCTAAGTAAAACATGACATTCTGCAATGATTTTTTTTCTGTAAACTTGATAGCTTGGTTAGGTAAGCTAGATTGTCCTTCAACGTCTTTTTTAAAGTGATTTAATAACTTATTAAACTCTTCGTAAGAGTGACTTTCCCTTTTTGATAGCTCTGGACCGCCTAACCGAATGCGCTCTGAAAATTCAGTGACCACTTTTAAATTATCTAAAAAAATCTTTTCTTGGCCTAAAAATAGACTCTGCAAAAATCCACGTGTAATCGCAATACATTCTCCAGGTGGCGACTTTAACACTTCTTTTGCATAGGAAGGAAAGTACAAGCCTTGATCTATTGCTTTTAAACGAAAAACAGCTAAGCTACTCTTATTCTGCAGTTTTTTATTAAGTGCTTTAAAAGCCCCTAGACGAGCTTCTTTGGATTCTAAGCGTCTTATTCTTGCAGGTTTACCCGGCTGAATTTTTTCTTCATTACTTAATAAAGTATAAGTTTTTGGCCATTTTGTCGCTTCATCTACCTGCAGTAGTTGCTCCATTTTTTTATTAAAGCCATCTTCTAATGCCTTGATAGTTTCGAGCGAAATCTTTTCTAAGTTAACTCCTTGGAAATTTCTAAAATTATCACTAACCAATTGAGAAAAAATTTTGTCAGAAAGAATTGCTCCGCGAAGCGATTTGTCGAGAAACTGACTTAAATCTGATGCTGTAACCCCGCTGGAAAGATCACAAGTCGACAAATCTGTTATTCCATGGCCATGAATGTCAAATAATTGCTGATATGACCCAAATTTAGCTTCATCAAAAATAGCTCCTACTACTCTAACCGTTGAGAAATCTGTATCAGAGCCAAATTGAATATTTTTAAATATAGCTCTTTCCATATTAGCATTAGTTATTATCATGCGATTAAAATAATAATTTGAAAAATCCGCTTTTTGTGCTTGAAGACCTTCCATACGGATATAGGAACCTGGGTTTTTTATATTTACAAGAGAAGAAAGTAAGGCTTCAATCTTTTTTTCTTGAAAATTAATGTGTTGCCCATCAATTTTTGGAAAATGGCTAGAAAAAGAGAACTTATAAAAAGCATCTGCTTTTTCTTTCAAACCTTTTAATACTTGATAAAAAGAGCTAGTTGAAAAGCGAGCTCCCTCAAAATTTTCTCCTAATATGTCACTCACATGCCTAAAACGACTCCAGGGTACTAAAAAAGCTCCCTGTAAATTCGTGTAATGAAAAGGCATACGGAAAATATCAGCCATTAAAAAAACACCGCTGAGATCACAATGGGAGAAATCTATTCTTTCACAGAATAAACTATCAATATCAGGACGATCAATAGGTCCAATCGTAGCAATATCGGTAAAAGGATGGATAAAATAAATACCCGAAAAATCCTTTATTAATCCACTTTTTATCATTAGATTAATGCTATGGCTGTATGTGGAATAGGCCGTAAGATAAAGTAGCTTCTGCATTTTATTGTTCATTTCTTTTACTAACTTTGTATAAGCACGATCAGGTACTTCTAGATTGGCATCATCCGCCAGTTTCACTGCAAGTGCTGAAAACTCCGATAATTTTTCTTCCCAGGAAGTTGCTGCTTTTTTCATAAAGTCGTTTAAGGCATTCACCGATTCCCCTAGTGCTGCTAAGCTGTTTAAATCAGCCTCGCCTATTGCCTCAAATGGCTTACTTTTTAAAGGAGAAGTTTCTAAATTAGACAGTATTGCTTGCTTGTGATTGTTATAATCCTTTAAAAGTTGGGTTAATAAAGTATCCAGCTCATAACGTTTTACATTAAAGGCCTTATCAGCTTCATCTCTATTTTTTACTATTGGAGAATAGTTGATCAGGGCTTCTATACTTCCTTCAAACTCTGCTGCATTAGCCTTAAAAACCTTGTTCTCTAATGAAAAATCAGTCGCCCGATTGATCATTTCTTGTAAACGTTGCTTTAGTGTCGCGCTGAGCTCAGGATACTTTGATAGGCTAGCTTCCAACAAAATAATTTGTTTTTCTTCTGATAAATAAGACACTATTTTATGGTATTTTTTATTATCCTCTGCTTGATAGAATATATCTGAAAATTCAAAGGCCTTTGAAACAGGATTCGTTGATAGATTAAGTCCTGAATCAATTAACAAATTAAGAATTTTAAAATACTGTGAAGCGGGTGACCTTTCGAACAGGGTATTCAATTCATGTGGTGTTTGGATAAGTGCATTAACTATTCTTTTTAGCTGGTTCTTTGAGAAGAGATCTTTAAATGTATCTATACCCTCTTTATCATTTGCGATGAAGTTAAGAATAAATTGATCTTCGCCTTTGAGGTGCGCCCAGCTGAGCTCAAGATTAGAGAAAAAAATCTTACCTTCATTCGGTTTAAAATTAAACTCTGAAACTTCATCAGGATTACGTCGTTTAAAGTAACTATGCAGATCCTGCAAACGAGGTTTATTTAAGTCAAAGTTTACCCATCCTTCACGGGTTAATTTTTCCACATAGGCTCGGCTAAAAAACAACAGGCCTGTGTTGGTAAGATAGTTTTCCTTAAAAGAGATAGTATCGCTATCCACTCTATCATATACTTCTGGATAGTCGTCGGCAAAATGCACAAGGATATAATCCATAAGAGAATGACATTCAGAAGGATATTTTTCCTTAATAGTATTTATTGTTTCCTCAGGAAAGTATTTAGCCAGAATCGCTGCATCACTTCCTAAAGAAGTAAGGTACTTTTCATGCCATTTATCAAGATCAAACTGGATATTTTTAAAATTATAGAGATAATGACGAAGATAGTTATCCGAAAGTTGATGGTTATTTTTATCAGGATTTATCACATCTGCTAGAACGCTAAGATCATGATAAAGTTTATCATTACCCAAATTAATTTTACTATTCCAAACATAGGTAACAAAATTTGAGAGTGTTAGCTTTCCTTTTAATAAGTTTCCTGCTTGTTTGATAGCCGCTTGAATAGCGTGTTGTCTTGCTTGAGGTTTATTAGGTAATGCTGCTTCAGCATTCATTACCCAATCATCATTTAATGGCATAAGAAATGGCATTTCTAAAAAGGTAGCCAATTGCTTTTTTATAAAATTTTCTGCATGTGGCGTCATATCTCCATTATTTAGGTTATCGGCCCACACTTGTGAAACAATCGTTTCAATTAGGCTATCACCATCTGCTTGCAATTGATAAACAATTACCCGACATTGGTCATTAATAAATCTTCCAATTAGGGTTTCAGTATTCGGATTACTATATAATGTTATTAATCCATCACTCATAGCCGCTATTTTCATTACGCACCCAGCTGTACAAACCGTGAAAGGATCGTCCGCTAACATGCTTGACATCAGAGTGTTTCGGCTCTCAAGGCTTATGTTTTCTTCTTCTAAAAGAACAGCAATAATTTCTAAATTTTTCTTTGCCTCTATATAGAGATAAGGAGTATCTTCATGACTCTTCAAAAAATAATTGCTATAAGATGGATTAAAAAGCCTATTATTAAAATTTTCTAATGCGATGCTACCTAATTGACCTTTATTATTTTTAATATTATTTCTATCCAGCCATTTACCTATCTGTGTTAGGGTTTGAGTATATTCTTTTCTATAAGCAGCAGATTCTTTTCCTTCAACATAAGCTCTTAAATCTGCCGTAATCATCTCATTGTTCTTTCCATTTCTTGAAAATCTATCTAGATAAATAGGCGCTTGATCTTCAACATAGCCATATCTGTTTTTAATTTTTTTATCGATTTCCTCGTGAATAGGCTTATCTAAAAACATCCGATAATCAGTAAAGGTAAGAAACTTATCAGAAAAATAGGGGTCCGGATAGGTCGCCAAAACCGAGAATTCTTCGATCTTTTTCAGTAAAATATGATTTTCATCCTTTAAAAAATCTGAAAGTGCTTTATTTTCAGATTCTTTGCCCGTTTCTTTTAAATTAAGGTTAAGCTGAGCCACTTTTAGCCAATTAAATCCTTGCCGTTTCTTTATAGGATTTAGATGCTCAAAAAATGTGTTAAGCTCACTCTTTGTTTGAATCAAGCTGTTTACTAAAAAATTTTGATTCGTCGACAATAGTTTTTGAAGTTGTGCTAAGCCACTTTCCTTGCTGATGAGATCAACAATGCGATGTTTTCCAGTGTTAACATCGGCTAGGCGGTTTTCATTGGTTATTTTAACCCAACTCAATTTAAGGTTACTGGGGTAAATTGCATAATGGTCCGTTTTTAATTCAGATGAAGAAGGCATAAAAACCGTCTTTTCAGCCAAATTTCGTTGATAAAAATAAGCGTTCGGATTGCTGAGTCGATCCTTATTGAAGTCAAAGTCAATCCAACCGGACTGAATAAGTTGATCGGTTATTTCAATTGGCGATTGCTCGGAAAATTTAGATTGAGAACTCAACCATTCAACCAATGCAGTTGTCGTAATACGGGACTTAACTTCTTCAGAAAGTATAGCAAGATTATCAGCGACATCACCTTCATTAGGTAAATGGGCTGTTTCTTTTAAAAATCCTAAAACGTCATTGCTTGAAATTTTAGCAAATTTCGAATTTTGTGAATAATTTTTAGATTCAAAAAATTGAGCAGATAACAAAGGATCGGCAAACGAAGACCAACGATGAAGCATGGAACACCTCTGATTTATATAATTTTATACAATATTTTTTTAGTAGAAAAAATTGTAAAATTAGTAAAAAAATTATTTAATATGATTGATAATGTAAAATAAAAATATCCAACAAACTTAATGATAAAAATTTAATACCTATAAAGTTAGGTTTTATAATAATGTTGCGATCGCTTAATAATAAATAAATAAAACTTAAGGAATTATTAAGGAAAACTATAGAAAAAATTTGTTCTGTAAGTTTAACATCCTAATGTGTAGTGGTTCAAACTTAATGTGACAGTTACCCGTTTTTTCAGTCGTGCTTACTGTCAGTTGAAGTTAAGACTGTCAACTTTTTCCTGCCAGATTTTTTTACCCTCAAA